>NZ_VILC01000171.1:0-3213 GCF_009712065.1 Aphanizomenon sp. UHCC 0183
TAATTGGATTCTGATGTTTGGTTTTTACTTTCTCAATGTCTGAACTATTCAGCACAACGGTTTAGTGCATTTCGTCGTATTCTGCGGTTTCGATCCTTCTAGATTCCATGGGAGAAGATGGTAAAAACTCAGCACGACGCACAGGATTTAACGATTGTGTTGATCCATTGTAGGGATGAATCACCTGAACAGTACGAGTAGGACGCTGTTTTGGTGCAAATAAAGATAAGACACCGGCGACAACAACACCACCACCAATAGTCAAGGTAGCACCACCCACAGCCCAAAGCATAGGTGAAGACCACCAATTATTTTGCTCAGGTTGTTGTAAAGTGGCCATTTTTTGTTGATTAGCTTGTTGTGCTAATTGCCACTGCTGTTGCGTAAAACTTTGAGCTTGTACCTGGAATTGTTGGTTTTGTAACTTTAGTTGTTCATTGTCAGTTTTCAACTTCTCTATTTGCATATTCATTTTCAGCTTTTCCATTTCTAGCCGCTGATCAGAATTAGGAGCGGTTGGGGGCTGATTAGAATAGACAGGTTGCCCGTAATTAGGGGGATACTGCATTACCTGGGGTGCCATCACTGTCCCAGGCATTTGGGGACTGACAGCAAAGTTCGATGATATCGGGGTATTTGTCCCTTTCAGCAAGACTAAAGCCGCTAACCCAGCTACTGCGACTCCGCCAATAAATGCCATACTTTCGCTCATTGCTGTTACCCCCCAAATATTACTGAATAGTAACTCAGTTGTGACTGATGCACTCTCACACGCATAATTTTTTGCCTACTTTGATATTATAAGAAAATTCAAGATTAACCAGTGTATCAGTTAGTTTTTTGTCTATCCTAAGATATGCTGTTATTATTTAAGACGATTACAGTCAAATTGTCCACTAAAAAATAACAAAAAAATACACTGTTTGGCAATTGCTCTCTTTGATTAAGAGGGGTTTCTGATGGCTGTTTTGAGACT
This sequence comes from Aphanizomenon sp. UHCC 0183, assembly GCF_009712065.1. Lineage (NCBI taxonomy): Bacteria > Bacillati > Cyanobacteriota > Cyanophyceae > Nostocales > Aphanizomenonaceae > Aphanizomenon > Aphanizomenon sp. UHCC 0183. The sequence continues at coordinate 977 of NZ_VILC01000171.1, forward strand.
TTGGCAAAATTGAGCGATCGCATCTAATCCCTGCTCTGGTGTGCCTTCTGCCAGTCGCTTCACCATAGCACTACCAACAATTGCCGCATCCGCCCCCCATGCTTTTACCTGTCCTGCTTGCTCAGGCTCAGAAATTCCAAACCCCACACCGATAGGTTTATCTGTAACATGACGGATTTGTTGCAGCAGTTCACCAACCCGCGTTTGCAGTTGGGTTCGCATTCCCGTGACACCAGTAACACTGACTAAATAGATAAATCCTTGAGACGCGCGGGCGATCGCCTCTATTCTTTCGGGAGAACTCGTAGGAGCTACCAATAAGGTTAAATCTATCCCCATCTGTGCTGCTGGTTTGATTAGCCCTGCGGACTCTTCCAATGGCAAATCCGGCACAACTAAACCTGCTACCCCAGCATCCTTAATTTGTCCCAAAAACTTATCAACACCTCGATGTAAAATCGGATTGTAATAGGTAAATAAAATAATAGGCGATCGCAAACTCGGACTAATCCCCTTGAGCATCTCCAATACCTGCTCTAAAGTCGTTCCCCTCTCCAAAGCGCGAGTAGCCGCAGCCTGAATCACCGGACCATCAGCCAAAGGATCAGAATAGGGTACACCCAACTCAATAATATCCGCCCCAGAATTATCCAGAACCTGCAAAGCCTTAGCAGTAGTTTCTAAATCCGGATCACCAGCCGTAATAAAAGGAATCAACGCACACTCTTGATTCCGTCTTAAATTTTCAAAGCAATGAGAAATAGCAGTCATTTTGCTTAGTCAGTAGTCAGTGGTCAGTAGTCAGTAGTTACAATCAACAACTGACAACTGAACAATCATAACTCTAAACCTGAGATTCTTTTTCCTCTTCAATCTTCGCTTGCAGTTTAGCTAACTCTTCAGGAGAGAGTTCATCAAGCCGCTTTTGCAAAAAAGCCGTTTCATAAGCTTCCCGTTGTTGATGGTAGGTCATTTTATTCCCTATCGCTCGGAAAATATAGGTGCATAACCAGCCAATTAAGCCAGCCATCAAGAAAACTTGACTCCAGATACCAGCATTCTGACTATCTAAACCCACTCCTTGCAAACCCACATAAGCCAAGCCACCAGCCACAAAAACGCCGAAGCCAATACCAATCGCGTCAATACGTCGCATGAGAATTATGACCTACCAATTTTAATTTAAGCAATTTTTCGAGGACGGGGGTTCAAATTCACAAACGGGGAGAGAACTAGCAACCCCGGAAAGAAAAAGAACACTAAAAAGTACATAAACACCCGTTCCACAGAACCACAGGTATACCATCTTAAACTCAAGTAGAAAAATACAGCAATGGGTATTACCAGCAAATAAGCGCCCGCCAAACTCAGATACAGTAGTGCTACAACCATATTTCTTACCGCAATTTGAACTATATTTGGTGCATTCACTTCTTATGATATGCCCAATGGCTGGTTTGAGGAAATCGGTAATTCTGTTATTTTCCATCTTCTTTGAAAACCAATTGCCCAAAAATCGAAACTTATGATATGATCGTCTTCAGCCATTAAGCGTAAACTAACTGGCTAGTACCGCAAGGCGGAAGTCAAAAGTCAAAAGTCAAAATGAAGACAGTATAGGCTTTTGGAGGATTTAGAATGGTTGGTTTATTTACGCCGTTTTGTACTAGTTTAATATTTTGTTTCGGCGCTAAATGTCAAATATTAGCGTTAGCAAATAAAATTTTAAAATCTACTTGCCAAAAAAAAGCAATTAGTGGTATAACAGACAAGAGGATAAATACTGCCTCAAAAACAGTAAACAACCTTACGGGAGTGTGGCGGAATGGTAGACGCTACGGACTTAAAGGAATTGAGCCTTGATAGAGAAATCTTTCAAGTGGCAGCTCTCAAACTCAGGGAAACCTAAATCTATTTATAGATATGGCAATCCTGAGCCAAGCCCAGAAAAATATTTGACTGGGAAGGTGCAGAGACTCGACGGGAGCTACCCTAACGTAAAGCCGAGGGTAAAGGGAGAGTCCAATTCTCAAAACTTATGATTGCTTTAGCACCTAAGTAGTAGTGAAAACTACAAGAGAATGAAAATCCGTTGACCGTAAAAGGTCGTGGGGGTTCGAGCCCCCCCACTCCCATCTAAAAACCAACTAAAGATGTGCTAAAACCTTTAGCCCGCCTGGGAATGAATTCCCAGTCTAATAGCAAAAGTCATCTGAAGATGACTAAGAGAACTCCGC
>NZ_VILC01000172.1:0-2562 GCF_009712065.1 Aphanizomenon sp. UHCC 0183
AAAATTATAATTAGGAATGTGAATTAAATAAAGTGCAAAAGTAGGGTGTGTTAGCGACAGCGTAACGCACCATTCCACATTAAATCAGAATTGCAGGTTATTAAATTTGCGTTCCTTAGTGTACTATTTTGGAGGTTGCAAGATTTCCCAAATAATTGGATCGGTTAATAAGTTTTCACTGACTTGATCTAATAATTTAACTGGGTAAGCATTACCAACTAACGGAGAATTGCAGTTGTCACAATTGCTAGGGCAAAAGTCCTCAAAGTAATGTTCATGCTGACATTGACCACAAACTTTTAACATCCTATCCATAGTATTTCCTTAACTTTTCACTAATTTATTGATTCTCTCACAATAATCACGACAACCCCGACAGCTTGATAATGGCTTCGTCTGCTGTAGTCATCGAATATCATCAATCTCAAGCTAACTAAATTAAAATTTCCTTTATAGTATATACTTAATGCAGTAATTAATGCAGTATGGCAGTATGGCAGTAAGTAAGTCAGTAATTGCATTTATCAATCAGAAAGGGGGCTGCTCAAAGTCCACCTCAGCCGTGCATCTAGCCTATTGGTTATCACTCAAGGGTCATAAGGTCAGATTGTTAGATGCCGATGCACAGCGCAGTAGTTCCGTATGGTTGAAGTCTATGGAATCGGAAATTGCCACAACGGTATTAAGCGTACCAGATGAACTTTTAGAACAAATCCCAGAGTTAGCAGCCGAATGTGACTATTTAATTGTGGATGGACCAGCAGGTTTATCAGAAGCCAGTCGGGCAATTCTATTTAGGACTGATTTAGCCGTTATTCCCTGTCAACCGACGGGTCTAGATTTACAATCTGCCAGTGATGCCGTGCGCTTAATCAAACAAGCTCAGTCTGTGCGCGGCGGTTCACCAACAGCAGCAGTATTTATTAGTCGTGCTGTTAAGGGTACTAAGTTAAAAGATGAGGCGATCGCCCTGCTATCAAAAATCCAAGAAGTGTCGGTATTAAAAACGGTGATTCACCAAAAACAAGCAATAGCCGATACCTTTGGACAAGGTACAACCATTTGGGGATTGTCCGGTCGTCCGGCGGCGGAATCACAAAGGGAGTACGAAAAACTGTTTAAAGAAATTGTAGGGATGCTGAAGTGAGTACCAAGAAACCTCGGAAATCCCTCGATGATGCCCTGGCAAATGAGTTTGTCTTTGGCGGTACACCATCGGAAACAGAACAGCCCCATGCTGATGACGTGGCAGAAACCATATCAGCACCGACAACCGATAGCTTGAGTGGCTTATCCCTGCCGGAAGCATCAGCCATAATCCCAACTATAACCCCATCCCCACAACCTAAATCATCAATTATGTCTCAACTCCAACAAGTTCCCCCCAAAGAAGCAACAGTGCGTTTAACCGTTGATTTAACTGAATCAATGCACCGCAAATTATCTATGATGGCTGCTAGAACGGGGCGTAAAAAGGCTGAAATTGTTCGCTTCTTACTTGATGAAGCACTTCAGGAAGTAGAAGAGTAATGCAGTAATTCAGTAATGAATGCAGTATAGCAGTAAGTAAATAATGCAAAAATATATTGGTTTGACTTTGTTGGCAATTCCGTTAATGGACATATCGGTTCAAGTACAGTTTCGGAAACTTACGTAATGCAGTAATGCAGTAAGTAAATAATGCAGTAATTAAGATTGAGTTAGTACCAATTTAAAACAATTTAAAACAGGAGAGGCACTATGGCGAGAAAGTCTAAGGATTTTAAAGATTTGATGAAACAAGGGCAGAGTTCCCAAGATAAGCAGAAAAACCTGGAAGCACTGAGAAAGAAGATGGAAGAGGGGGGATTTGGGGAATTGGCTGCAAATATACCCATAGAACCCAAGGGCGCTCCAAAAATGTCAGAAATTCTTCAACAGTTCGTTGCTCCGTATTTAGATAATGTCAGCACATTGAGAAGACGTAAATCATTATTTAGTTTGGCTGTGATAGCCACCGAATGCGGCGGTGATGCCTGAATCTCAACAAAAAACAACACTTGATACTTTCTTGGAACAACAGTTATCAAATCAGGATGCAGAAACTCAACAGGCGATTACACAAATAATTGATGAACTAATTGCTAGGAAACATCAGCATTTCTCTGATAATAAGTATTTTATTCTGGACTTTCAAATCACAGAAACAGGACAACGATACGATATCTCTGTGGCTTCAACTTTGTTGGCAAATCCTCAATGAATTATGACTGTAGCACTCACGTCACACGATTTTCACTACTAGGAAAGTAAAATATTAATATGTAGCGTGTGCATTTCATTTATTATGAGATACCCCAAACATTGGAAAGAACTAGCCAAATCCATCAAGGAAAATTCAGGTTGGCGTTGTCAGAAGTGCGATTGTGTTTGCTTACGTCCTGGTGAAAAACCTAACACTACTAAACCCCGTGCATACGATCTACAAGTTCACCACTGGAATCGTGACCCATCAGACAATAGACCAGAAAATCTAGTAGCTTTATGTCCAAAGTGTCATCTTAGTTATCATCGCGGTGGTAA
>NZ_VILC01000173.1:0-2474 GCF_009712065.1 Aphanizomenon sp. UHCC 0183
GTGCCATAACGACAATTTTCAACACCCACCTACTTAGTTGGGGTATTTTGCTTTAATTCTTCTTTTAAGATTTGCTGATAAATTTTGGGTAAGGAACTACTAACAGAATTATTTTCTATCCCGTATCCTAAACTTGTCCATGTGGGGGAGAGTTTTCGGAGAACATCATTTAATTTTTGTTGCTGTAATAGCTTAGGAATATTTACACCCCAAACTTTTGCATCATTTAACCAACGGTAAACTACTACATCTTGATACTCTGCTTCAAAACTATAATTAGTCCAAAGCATCATTTTGCTGGGTTTTGGATGATAACGAGGAGCAATTTGATCCCACGTAGTATTAATAATTTGATATCTACCTGCGGCTGTGGAACAGTTACCTGTATTCGGTCCTGTGACAATGGTGATACATTTTTGAGGATGATGACTGAGATCATTAACTTGTTCACCACCATACAAGAGAGAGTAGGGACGGTTCCCACTGGCTTCACTGGCAGATATAGTTCGCATTAATGCCCGAATATAGGGATCTCCACCTTTCATGACTAGGGGAGGCTGTTTTCTGGTAAATATAGGTTCGGGAGATAATTGTATATCTCCAAAAATATACCACTGAAACAGGTACACAAAGCCCAAAAGTGAGGCTATGGGAGCGATGAGTTTTTCTACACCTTTCAGTTCAAAGTTTTTCAGAATTTAACTCCTTTTAGTTATTTCTTGGGACTAATAAGCAAAAATTAACTTTTTTATTTCGGAAGATTGCTCGGCTCAGTAATATTGCTATGATGAAGTTATTTTCGTATTTAGCTACAATATCAATTATTGAATGACTGTGAATTGGTTACACCTGAATTTACCATTTTTCTCGTTGTTGACTGACTCTACATAATCAGTTCATGCCGTTTGTGTAAAGTTAATGACAATTTTTTGAAATTTTCGTGAAAATTGGATTTTGATGCGAAAAAACTTCCCTGAAATGGGAATGATGAATATAGACAACTTTCCAGATATAGAAAAAACAAATTTATGGTTACAAACAATAGTAAATATCAATCATGGGAAGTAGCCGATGAGACTGTATTACAGGAGGCTCATCTAAGCACAACTAAATTTTATGGTAATTATCAAGATGGGATGGAAATGTATGCTCCTGTGGAGCAGGTAGAGAAGTATTTTAATACTCACTCTTCCTGGTTTGGTCGTTGTGCAGAACCGATGAAGGTAAGCCGGATAGGTGAAAATAGTTATGCTTTGGCGGTAGGTAAATTTGGTGCTTTTGGTTACGATGTAGAACCGAAGATTGGCTTGGAGTTGTTAAAACCTGAAGATAATGAATTCCAAATCCGAACTATTCCTGTACCTGATTATCAGTCACCTGGTTATGAGGTGGATTATAAATCATCAACACGATTGATAGGTGATTTAGATGGGGTTACGCGGGTGGAGTGGGAGTTGGATTTGGTTGTTGAGTTGCAGTTTCCCAGATTTATTCAGCGATTACCCTATTCGTTAATTCAGTCTACTGGCGATCGCATCCTTAATCAAATAGTCCGTAAAGTTTCCCATCGTCTCACACACAAGGTACAAAAAGATTTTCATCAATCTCTAAATATACCTTTTTCGCAAAAGAAACACAAATAATAACGGTCTAAGAGGGTGTTTGAAAAGTTATGGTTGATGTATCAAATATTTTTTACCCCACCCTAACCCTCCCCTTGTAAAGGGGAGGGAACTGGATTTTTATTGTTTCCCCCCTTTACAAGGGGAAAGGGGGGTAGCAATGTGATGAAAATTACGGAATACCACTTTTCAAACATCCTCTAAGAGGGTGTTTGAAAAGTTTTGAATGTATAGACTGACCCCTCTCCAAACCTCTCCCCTGCAAGGGGAGAGGCTTTAAAACCCCCATTCCCTTGCAGGGAAGGGGGGTAGGGGGGTTAGGTTTTTGGAGATTACTGGTTTGATATAATACTTTTCAAACATCCTCTAAGGTATTGTTATCAGTACGCAACCTCAAATCTATTGCGGGTAATATTCCCGTTGATGTTGAAACAACAATACCATTGCCTTGAGAACCGATACCATAACCTAAATCTACCTGCCATTATTTCCGTAATAGGATGCTTTTCTAGTGGTAGGTAGTTTAAGTCCATTCTTGAATATTTCAGAGTTTCAGAATCCAGAATCCAGGGAATAAATTCCCTGTCTTATAGCTAAAGTCGGTTTAAACCGACTACTTTTATCTCGTTTATCTCGTTCCCAGTCTCTGACTGGGAATGTTATCACAGAGGCTCTGCCTCTGCTAGTATTGAAGGCAGAGCCAGATTGCAATAAATGTTGTTGGTGCTAATAATTCTGTTGTTGGTGCGACCCAGTACCGTTTGGTTAACGTTATTCTCAATTAATTTGAGTACGTTTTAACGTACTTGAGCTATTAGCCCGGAAATTGATTTCCGGGCGGTTGTAGCCAAA
>NZ_VILC01000174.1:0-2442 GCF_009712065.1 Aphanizomenon sp. UHCC 0183
ATTTTCTTTAAATATCATCTAAATTCACCCCCAAAGCCCGCAATTTTTCAGCTAGTTTGTCTGCTCGTTGTTTCTCCTGTTCTGCTCTTTCCGCAAAAGTAGGAATCCAATCACCATCTTGATTATACCAACGTAGCCACAAACCTTCTGTATCCTGATATTTTCCTGACCAAACTCCTACTCCTAATTCCAATTCAGGAAACCAGAATTTTGGTTCTACCAGTTCCACTGCTTGATATTTTGTGCCACGTAATTGAAATACTCGGAGGCGATTTTCATATCTATCAAAGATCACATAATAGGGCGATCGCAAATACTGTTCATAGGCTTGCCATTTTGTCGGCGGTTTATTCGCGCTTCTTAATGTTTGTCCTAAGTCTTCTGCTTCCGTACCTGGCGATAATAATTCTACTATTAAAAATGGAGCTAATCCTTCTTGCCAAATTACATAACTCAACCGCATATCTTCTTGTTTTTCGGAAGCAGCCACACCTAAGACTAAAAACCAATCAGGTCTTTTATACCATGCAAAATGGCGCACATCATAGTATAAGTTTAAATCCGTACCAATGAACATTTCCTCCCTGGGATAAATGGGAGACTGACAGGTTTCCCGTAATAATTGCGGTTGAAAGTCATGAAATTCGTCTGGCAAACCTGGCTCCTCTGGATTTTCACTAGGTAAATCATACATGGTGGGCATGGTTTCCCAGGGTGGACGGGGATGAATTGTGGAGTCTAATTCTTCATCAATATCCTCACTGGGTAAATCATACATGGTGGGCAGGTTTTTCTGGGGAGGTGCTTCACCTTGATACATGATTCATTATCTCCTGTGCTTCATTGCCTGGAATGCCCCATAAATTATAACTTTGAATGATATTTTCGTAAACAGAGATCATCTTTAATGCTATTTTATCCCATGTATAATTATCTAATATAAACTGCCGGGCGCAATCGCCCATTTCCTTCGATTCTTGAGGATGATCTAAGAAGTTTTCAATTGTAGCGGCGATCGCCCCTAATTGATATTTGACATTGGTTTGGAAGATAAGTAGTCAGACAGAATTAATTACACAATGTCATTGGGAATGGAACGAAGTGAAATGAAGCAATCGCCAGGGTTGTGATTGCTTCCCTTCGCTCGCAATGACTGTAAATATTTTTGTCCAATTACTTAATTAGGGTGTTTTTTTCCATAATATCCCTATTTGACGAATGCGATCGCCAAGCAGAAATACTTTTTTCGGTTAATTTTCTTTAAATTTCATCTAAATTCACCCCCAAAGCCCGCAATTTCTCAGCTAGTTTGTCTGCTCGTTGTTTTTCCTGTTCTGCCCGTTGTTTCTCCTGTTCTGCTCGTTGTTTTTCCTGTTCTGCTCGTTGTTTTTCCTGTTCTGCTCTTTCCGCAAAAGTAGGAATCCAATCACCATCTTGATTATACCAACGTAGCCACAAACCTTCTGTATCTTGATATTTTCCTGACCAAACTCCTACTCCCAATTCCAATTCAGGAAACCAAAATTTTGGTTCTGTCAGTTCCACTGCTTGATATTTTGTCCCACGTAATTGAAATACTCGGAGGCGATTTTCATATCTATCAAAGATCACATAATAGGGCGATCGCAAATACTGTTCATAAGCTTGCCATTTTGTCGGTGGTTTATTCGCGCTTCTTAATGTTTGTCCTAAATCCTCTGCTTCTGTACCTGGCGATAATAATTCCACTATTAAAAATGGAGCTACTACTTCTTGCCAAACTACATAACTCAACCGCATATCTTCTTGTTTTTCGGAAGCAGCTACACCTAAGACTAAAAACCAATCAGGTCTTTTATACCATGAATAATGACGACCATCATAGTATAAGTTTAAATCCGTACCAATGAACATTTCCTCTTGGGGATAAACGGGAGATTGACAAGTTTCCCGTAATAATTGCGGTTGAAAGTCATGAAATTCGTCTGGCAAACCTGGCTCCTCTGGATTTTCACTAGGTAAATCATACATCGTGGGCATGGTTTCCCATGGTGGACGGGGATGAATTGTGGAGTCTAATTCTTCATCAATATCCTCACTGGGTAAATCATACATGGTGGGCAAGTTTTTTTGCGGAGGTGCTTCACTTTGATACATGATTAATGATCTCCTGTGTTTCATTGCCGTGTCAAATTACCCCTCTTAATCCCCCGATGCTTTGGCTACGGTGTATACTCAAAACGGCTTGATTGTTTGATTCTAAAGGTAGGGGTAAAGCAAGAGCTTCATTGGTGTCAACTTAACGTAAAACTCATAGCCCGCCTGGGAATCAATTCCCAGTCTAATAGCAAAAGTTGTCTTTTGATGACTAAAAATCCCCAATTTACTTTAGAGGATGTTTGAAAAGTGTTATTCCGTAATTTTCATCACATTGTTTCCCCCCTTTCCCCTTGTAAAGGGGGG
>NZ_VILC01000175.1:0-2330 GCF_009712065.1 Aphanizomenon sp. UHCC 0183
AAATGAGATTATTTACCAATCATGGCAATGATAATAGATAAAGGCACATGAAAAAAATAATCTCGTTGAAATTGTTCTTCTCTGACTGCGGCTAAAAATTTGTTAATCACATGATCTGCTGGTTGGTAATGATATGTGGAATCCCAGATTATTTGTAAATGATTATCTTGACGTTGGATGATAAATCCTAAATGTTTTAATGCTTGAAATCCCAAATATAGGGTTTGATCACTAATATCTAGTTTCTCTAAAAGTTGAACGCGGGTAACAGGTTGATTTTTTCGACTCAGGTATTTAGAAATTCCTACTAAAGTTAACCAAATGTCCTTGGGAGTTAAATTATGGGGTTTTCTCCAAGCAATAATCAATTGTTTTTTCTGATTTAGTGATTGCTTTACCCATAAACGTAAATTATCCCAATTACTAGGGCAATCTTGCATAATTAATAATGATTTTTCTGAGGTTATTTCGGTTAAATTTTCCTGATTTCGCCAATCTAAAATTAATGCTGAATTTTTGGTTTTTAATTCACTTTCCGTATTAGGACGGACGGCGATTAATCTAATTTCATAACGTTTTTTAAAGCTGTTAAAATCAATTTCGGCAATACAATCACATCTACCAATAGGCAATTCTTCTTTATAGTGTCCCCACCAAATCCCCGGAAACGGATTGTTGGTAGAATTATCTCGAATATTGAAGTCAGTTTTAATATATTGGATTTTATTTCCTTTTAAATCTTCTTGATTTTTATGCCAAGAATTTTCAAACCAACAGTTTTTGATTAATAATTTGGGGATAGGATTGCCCATTCCACAGGGTTCTAATAGTTTTAATTCTAAAAATAAATCTTTGCCTAAATCGGCAACTGTCACCACCAAATCAGCTTGCACTGTTGGAGTGAGATTTATTCCTCCTAAAGATTGACGTAATTTCTGGTTAATGGCGGCTGTAAATAGGGGAATATTTTCTACTAATAAACTCAAACCCGCAGCAAAGGGATGTCCTCCAAAACGATGTAATAAATGGGCTTGTTCTTGAACTAATTGATATAAATCAACGGAGTTAATGGAACGGGCAGAACCTCGTGCTAGAGATGGGCTAGAATCCGTCTTATTTTCTTTTGCTTCTGTACTTAACAAAATTGTCGGTCGCCCTGTTTCTTGGGCAATTTGTCCGGCAACCAGACCTAAAACACCACCTGCCCATTGAGGATCTTCTAAAACGATGACGCTGGTGGTTGATAAGTCTAATTGATTGAGTTTTTTAGTAACTTGGACTTGGACATCTTTTTGTAAAGATTTACGACGGGAATTAGCTAATTCTGTTTCTTCTGCAAGTTGTTGACAACGCTGCATATCTCTACTGGTTAATAATTCTACACAGAAACTAGCATCACCATGAATGCGACTAACGGCGTTAATGCGGGGTCCCAAACCAAAGGAAATATCTGTGGGGCGATCGCCACTTTTCTGGCATAATTCTAATAACTTCCCCACTCCTGGTCTTCTTCTGGCTGATGGTGTTTTTTTAAAGTCTGTGTGTAATTGTTGAATTCCCAACTGTGCCAAATAGCGACAATCACCACTTAATTGGACTAAATCGGCAATTAATCCTACTGCTACTAAATCTAATAAATCTGTTAATGGATGTTCGGGAATATCTGGCAAACTTATATATAATGCTTCCACCAATTTATAAGCAACTGCCACACCTGAAAGATGATATAAAGGATGTTCTTTTGCTAAATAACGCGGGTTAATAATGGCGACAACCGGAGGGCGTTCTGGTGGTAATGTATGATGGTCAGTCACAATTACATCTATCCCTAAATTTTGGGCATAGATGATTTCTGAAATATTTGTACTGCCTGTATCACAAGTAATAATTAATTTACAACCTTGGGCTGCTAAATTATCAATTCCTGGCTGATTTAAACCATGAGATTCTATTAAACGATTGGGAATATAATAACTTAATTGACGATGTTGCTGAAAAAATTCACCTAAACCATCCCATAATACCGCAGTCGAGGTAATTCCATCGGCATCAAAATCTCCCCAAATAACAATTTTTTCTCCTGTTTTTCCCGCAGTTATTAACCGTTGTACAGCCAAATTCATTTCTTGTCCAAATTCAAAAGAATTGGCAGGTTGATAACTTTGATAATTAATAAAAGCCGCTAACTTTTCTTGATCTTGAATTCCCCGTTGCCAAAATAATTGAGCAGCAAAGTTACCACCTGTTGTTGGTACGTATTTTTTCACTAATTCAATAAACCAATCTGGGGGTTTTTCTTGTGTTGTTAAAATCCATTCCATCTTAAATCA
>NZ_VILC01000176.1:0-2124 GCF_009712065.1 Aphanizomenon sp. UHCC 0183
TTCTATATGTTTGTCAGGATAACCAGATTCTGCAAATTCTTTAACCAGAATAAAGAATTTTTGATATCTTTCCTTTATTTTTTCGAGCTTATATTCTTTCGGTGTTACTTTCCATAAATATCTCTTGTATTCCTGCGGATATTTAATATTATTCAAATAATAATCAATCTTTTTATAAGAATTAGTGGATTGTATTTTATTTCTTAACTCTTCTACAATTTCATATTGTAGATTTTTATCTAATTCATCAATATATTTATTAACTAATTGAGCATATTCAACTGGAGTTGTGAAACAATCCCTCAAAGTAGAATATTTTATGGAAATTGCAGGAATTTTTTCAGACAATTCCTTTATAACTTCAGGATTAGTTGCTTGTAAATCTCGTATAAATTCAGGTCTTTCATGTATTTTAAATTCTATTTCCTTTAATGAAAGAAGATTTAGATTAATATTGGCAATCAGGCTTCTTACAAAAAAATCAGGATGCTTAATTGTTCCAATATCCTTAGATAATTCTACATTAATAGCTTTTGATTTACCATTTTTTCCAGCAATTAAATTAAATTGAACATAAATACCTTTTCCATGTAATTTTTTATCTTTTCTTAAATAATCTAAGAACTTTTGATCAATAATATTTTCCTCATCAAAACGATAACCTTGCTGATACTTCTCATACTTGGACATTTTTGAGAAACATTCTATATCTTCAGGTCTGACAATAAAGCCATAATTTTTACTATGACTATCGAACCAATGAATAAAACTTGTATATATCTGTTTAGTTTCCATATTAATTAGTAGGTTTATTGTAATAGTAAGTACCTTATTAGTTTACCAAGTAGTGTATAAAGTGCAGATAATAAACAAGAAATTTTACTGCATCATACATTTATACACAAAATATTACGTTGATTAATTCTATTTATTGTACCCATCACATTTTTAGCTTAACCGCCAACTGCTGATAAATAACATCCAACCATACGGGAATCACAGCCTTACCTTCATCCAAAGATGCGATCGCTCTTTTCCTATCAAATTCTACCAAAGAAAGCGAATCATCCTGTGATAACAACAACATAAACCGCCTCCCCTGACCCGAAACAAACAACTCTGGTTCTTGTTCCTTGAGTTGTTTCAGAATAAAACAAGCAATATCAAAACTTATCCCCGTAGACAACCAATATACCATAGCTGCCAACTCCACTAAATTAGACCTGGAGTAATAAATACTGCGTCCCGTTCCCGTCTCACTAATCACAGGCACAACAATCCCTTTCTCTCGCCAATACTGGATCTGGCGAAGGGTACAACCTGTAATTTGAGCCGCTTCCTTACTTGTGAAAAATTTTTCTTGCATAAAAAACATTTTACAGAAAGCTGCTACAATACAAATATGTTAGTATTAGACAAATATGTTTATTAAGTATGAGCCAAATCACTATTCAGTGTCGTTTAGTAGCCAGTGAAACTACCCGTCAACAGCTATGGCAATTGATGGTAGAGAAAAACACGCCACTGATTAACGAACTACTGAGTCAAATTGGTAAACACCCAGAATTTGAAACATGGCGACAAAAAGGTAAACACCCCACAGGTATAGTCAAAGAACTGTGTGAACCCTTGAAAAATGATCCGCGCTTCATGGGGCAACCTGCAAGGTTTTACACCAGTGCCACAGCATCAGTAAACTATATTTATAAATCCTGGTTTGCCCTAATGAAGCGGTTTCAGTCCCAACTAGACGGCAAACTGCGCTGGTTAGAAATGCTCAATAGTGATACTGAATTAGTAGAAGCCAGTGGAGTCTCCTTGGATATACTTCAGACTAAATCTGCCGAAATTTTGGCTCAATTTGCTCCCCAAAATCCTGCTAAAACTCAACCAGCAAAACGTAAAAAGACTAAAAAAGGGAAAAAATCTCCAACTTCAGATAGCGAACGTAATTTATCAAAAAACTTATTCGACACTTACAGTAATACAGAAGATAATTTAACTCGTTGTGCCATTAGTTATTTACTCAAAAATGGCTGTAAAATTAGCAATAAAGCAGAAAATACCGATAAATTCGCTCAACGTCGCCGCAAAGTAGAAAGAGAAACCAGAGTTAGTCACCGA
>NZ_VILC01000177.1:0-2095 GCF_009712065.1 Aphanizomenon sp. UHCC 0183
ACCATAGAGGTTATCATTCCCCCCTAACCCTGAGAGAGCATCATTACCTGTACCCCCATAGAGGTCATCTCGATTGGTATCACCCCCTTGTAGACTGTCATCTCCTGCTTCTCCATACATTTGGTTATATCCCGTTGCACTACCAATGACCGTATCATTGCCTGCACCCGCATAGATTTCATTTTTCCAATAGCCATCGTAATTATCTGTAGCCGAAACGTTGATATTATCGTTCCCTGAACCTGTTCTGAGTCGAGTTCTTTCTATTCCTTGGAAAACTGTGCCGTTATTTGACCCACCTGTGATAGTGCCATTGTTGACATTGGTATAGATAATGGTGGTGTTGGCTGTGTCGTTACCGTTGTCAATGTCTAGATAGTCGCTGCCATTTCCCCCATCAATACTATCTGCACCTGTTCCTGGAGAGAAATTATCATCCCCAGAAGTGCCAACAAAGTTATTATCTTCATTGCCTCCGGTAAAATTCTGCATCTCAACGGCAAGAACATTCCCATTGAGGCTAATAAATCCGCGATCGTCCTCCGCTTTCAACTGACCTAACTCTGCATCAGACAGACTTTCCCTTTGTACCAACGCTGAAAAAATCGCCCCTTCATCTCCAATTGAATCAACAGTATTAATTTGGTTATCAACCCAATGACCTATTTCTTCTAAAATAACGCTGGTGACATCTGTGACATCTCCCTGATGACTCGTTAAAAATTCCTGCGATAAATAAATTGTATTTGTCGCAGCGGCATAAGCCCCATTTGCGCCATTTAATTCTGCTGAAGAAAGAATGGTAATTGCTGGGATGATGCTAAAATCTTGATTTTTCCAAGCATTTCCCAGATTTAAAACTGCTTCTGGATCAAAAGTCTCCCCAAAAGCCAACCGCATCTTTGCCACAAACTCTTCACTGTTCGCAAAATCTTGTAGATACAGTTCTATTTGTTCTAATGCTAGTAATAAAACCTGATTTAGATACAAATTATCGGTAAGAGAGCTATTGGCAGGTGTAGATGTCATAAAAATATATGGTAATTAATAATTTTCGCGCGTAGCTGTAGCAAAAAAATAATATTGAGTATACAAAAATCTGACATCTACCAAAAGTTAGAGATTGGAAATTTTTCCTCAAGAATCTTACCTGAGTAGGTTGACAGGGGGATATGTTGTATTCAAATTAGCTTGCACTAGAATATGTTTTTAATAAATATGTATAAACAGAAGCTTTATGATAGTATGGCGCAAGTGCTAACTTGTGAGTTTGCTGTTGTGGGGATGATGGGATGCGATAGCGAAGCGCTGCTGCAAGCAGTTCGCTTTGAGAATATGGAGGAGCGATAGCGAAGCGCTGCTGCAAGCAGTTCGCTGTTTGGGATGATGGGAGTGCGATCGCTAACTACTTCAAAACATTTAACTCCAGAAAATGTCGTTTAATAATGTGTCAATATTGCGATCAAACTGCCATAAATCAGGAAACTCATACTGTGGATAATCTTCTCGGACTTCCTTGAGTACATCTTGCCAGATTTCGTCAAAAATTTCAGGCAAATAATTTTTAAGACTAGGTGACTTTGCTAAACGTCGTTTAATTTGCTTGCGTTGTTCTCTAATTGTTGTTTCCCAACCATTGTAATCATTTACTAAAGGAACATATAACCGCTTTAAAATATGTGATAATAACACATCCAAACGACTTTCCAACTCATCCCGATAAGAACGCCCCAAATCCTCAATCTCCTCTATCAAATTCTCAAAATCCACATTGTCAAAGTCCCTAGCTTTTAATTTAGCTATAGTCTCTTGAGTCCAATGTAAATAATCAGATTCATATAAGGATTTTCTGGCAATTACTTGAGTCATTGATTTGTAACTCCTTCAATAAATCCAATATTATATTAACATTATTGCTTATTACATAGCTATGGGGAAACCGAAAGCAATAGCGCAAGCCCTGACTTGTCAGTTCCCTGTTTGGGATGTGGGGAGATGCGATAGCGAAGCGCTGCTGCAAGCAGTTCGCTTGTTGGGGATATGGGAGAGCGATCGCTTGTAATAATGTTATAATTACTACTTCTAAAATTTAAGG
>NZ_VILC01000178.1:0-2057 GCF_009712065.1 Aphanizomenon sp. UHCC 0183
AACGTCACCGAAGATGGAACGTCCAACCTAGTTTACACTTTCACCCGCACAGGAGTTACTAGTAATGCCCTGACCGTCAACTATACAGTCGGCGGAACTGCCACAATAGGCACTGATTATACAGGAATTGCCACCGCAGGAATCACCAAAACCGTCACATTTGCGGCTAACTCATCCATAGCAACTGTCACAGTTGACCCGACCACTGACAGCACAGTAGAAAGTGATGAAACCGTTGCCTTAACTTTAGCTTCTGGAACTGGTTACACCATTGGTACAACAAATGCAGTCACAGGAACAATTACCAATGATGATCCCTTTACTGGAACTTCTAACGCTGACACCTTAATCGGTACAACTGGTGCAGATACCCTGATCGGACTTGCCGGCAACGATACTTATACCGTTAATCATGTAGGTGACATTGTTACTGAAGCTCTCAACGCAGGAACTGATTTAGTCAACGCATCTATTTCCTACACCTTACCTAATAATGTGGAAAACCTGACTTTGACAGGAAGCAGCAATATTAATGGTACGGGTAACAGCCTGGATAACACCCTCACTGGTAATAGTAGTAATAATACCCTCAACGGTGGTGCAGGTGCAGACATCCTCACAGGAGGAGTAGGAACTGATATCCTCGTCTTCCAATTTGGACAATCCCCAGTATCAGGAGCAGACCAAATTACCGACTTTGCCATCGGCACTGATAAAATTGACCTGTTGACCTCTTTGGGTGTAGCTATGAATGCTCCCACTGCCTTCACTCGTGCTACTAATAGTACAGCCACTACCTTAATAAATATGGCCAATAGTGTATTTACTGATGCTAATGGAGCATTAACTGGTAATCAGGCTTTAAGTGTAAATAGTGCAGCTTTAGTCAGTGTCACGACTTTCGGTATTGCCGGAACTTATTTGGTCATTAATGATGGTGTGGCTGGTTTCCAATCAGGCAATGACCTATTGGTGAATATCACAGAATATAGTGGTACATTACCTGCTCTGGGTACTATTGCTGTTAGTAGCTTCTTTATCTAAGTGCCTAAGCTCTCCTTCTGTGATTGGGGAGCTATTTTAACCCAAATCACTCTAATACAGCAGTTTCCTAAGATATTATGAGCGATCGCCTCCGGTGGACGGAATGCGATCGCTATCAAAATCCCACATTCCGCACTTCATAATGGGGTAAGGACAAGATTCGCGCAAAATTTAGCACGACGTAAAGTTTTATTTTATAACAAATTCAACGTTATCGCCTGTGTCTATATATTAAAAATTAAAAAAGCACACTGAGTAAGGCTTTCAGTCTTATAAAAGCTTCCCGCTTATTTATCCCATCTTGTAAAACATTGCCGAAAACGGAAGTTCAAGACTTTTATCAAGAAAGGACAAAACCCTTGTTATTCCGCTCAATTGATCTCATAACATTACCTAAAATGAGCCGTTTCGGCACAGTCTAGCCTTATTGACTACTAACAATTGACCGAATTTGTAAACTACCACTGGCGAATTCATCCCCTAAGAATTTCATCACAACTTTTAGTGGTGCAGCCTCTAACTTAATATTACTAGGTGATGCGTCAATAAACTTAAATTGATAAGGGTCACGCGGTAAAACTGAAGTGTCAAAATCCTCAACCGATAAATCCCCACTAATAAATACATTTGTATTAGTACGATTAAATTTACTTATCGCCTCCCCAATAACCTGATCTTCCACAAATACCGATTCAATGGTAGTAATGGCAGGTGTAGAAACATCTGCTGTAATTTGTTCAATCACAATCTGACTATCAGGGTCAGTTGAAGCCTTGTATAGTTTATTTGTATTAGGTTCTAAAACTATAAACCCGCTTCCATTGGGTTGGATAATATAAAATTTTCCATCAACTTTGGATCTATCGCCCGCCCTGACTCCCTTAATATTGGCAACAATTTTATGGGTGCTTCCAGAACTATTATAAACACCCTGTACTCCCGATGTAGAGGCAATTAAACGATTAAACTGGGTTAAAATTCCTCCCTTACTATTGATGCTAAATGCTGATAAT
>NZ_VILC01000179.1:0-19701 GCF_009712065.1 Aphanizomenon sp. UHCC 0183
ACTTTTCAAACATCCTCTAAGTTCCTCGTTATCTAGTTTAGGCTAAAAAATGAATTTGACATCGGATTGAATATTATTAAATTGATTAAGGGCGCAGGCCCTGCGCCCCTACGGGTTCATTAATTTGCTGGTAATTGTGGGTGTGTTGCTGAATATTTGCTGACTATGGCAGACACTTCTGGGTTATAAAGTCTGAGATAATTCCAGTAGTTGCCAAAAACTTGGCGGACGTAATTTCTTGTTTCGTCAAAAGGAATTTCTTCGACAAATTCATCGGGATCTTGTTTGGGTATGGTTTGTAGCCATTTGGCGACGTTGCCGGGTCCGGCATTATAACTAGCGATCGCTAACATGGAATTATTGCCATACTGTTGATGAGTATGATCTAAATACCAAGTCCCCAACATAATATTATCGTTAGGATTTTCTAGGTTGAGTTTTTTGAAATCTAACCCGATTTGTGGGGCTATCCATGCCCCTGTACTGGGCATAACTTGCATTAAACCTGTTGCACCGACGGGGGATTTAATTTTGGATTGAAAGCGGGATTCTTGCCGCATTAAAGCTGTAACTAACAGAGGATTAAGTTGACGGGAAGTAGACCATTTTTCAATTTCTTGAAAATAAGGAAAAGGATAACGGGCTTGCCAGTAGATGGGTTGTTGACTTAAAGCTGCATATTCGGCTTTTTCAGTGGGGGTTTCTCGGTCTTCTAATTTAGCGATTTTGTCAATACCAATGAGATATTCACCTTTGGTTAATCTCATCAACCCTTCGGTAAACTGTTCAGCAACACTAGGCTGTTTTTTATTTTTAAATTCTGTTTCCCATTGCCACCAAGCATCACGATCTTGTCCTAGTAAATACAATTCATGGAAAGTCTGAGAACCGGCGGGAGGAACAGGACGTTGGGGGGGAATAATTGCCGGATTCATCACGCGCAAAGTATTAAAATTCCCCACATTTAAACCCAAAATACTGGCAGAACGCCAAGCATAATAAGATTGAGGAAATTCACTAATTACAGATTTATAAGCAGTGATAGCTTCCTGTTGTTTGCCTAGTATCGTTGCCCATTTGCCCACCCAAAATCCGGCTCTAGGAGCTAAAATGCTAGTTTTGTTATTAATAGTAATTGGTTGCGCCCATTGCCATGCTCCTAAATGATCATTGTTTTTGGCTTTATTTTGGGCGATTTTCCAGCGAAATTCTGCGGCTTCATCGGTGCTGCTATATTTACCTAGCAATAATTTCTCTGTCGTATTAGCTGATTTATTATCTTTGAGAGATTCTAAAAGTTTGGCTTTTTTAACTAATGCTGGAGGTGCTTGATCGGGAAATTTACTAATTATTTGGTCAAGGTAGATAATGGCATCTTTACCTTTAGCAATATCGGCTAGTCTTAATAGGGCTATTGCTGTTTCTTTGGCGGTGGGAAATTTTTGTAGTAGTTGTTTATAAACTGCAATGGCTTGATCTTGTTCTTTATTTAATTGTAATCCTCTGGCGATACGGTAGAGGCTGGTGGCTGTTTTTGGGGCTTGAATGTAAGCATTTTTAGCTTTGGTAAATTCATTGTTATCCCAATAGACTGAACCGATGAGTTCCCAATCTGTGGGTTTGAGTTGTGGCTGTTTTACCAATTGATCTAATACGCCCACAATTCCCGGCTCGTCTGCGGCGTATTGAGCCAAGATTAATTGTAATTTGGGTTGATTGGGGTTATCTTTTAAACGTTTGCGGATAATTTCCCAGGTGAGGGGATGGGAGGGAAATTGAGCGATCGCTTGATCGGATAATTTTGGTTGGGCGATCGCATATATAGCCTTGACTACGGCTGCGTCTTTGCCATATTCTTTTACCACCTTGCGGCGCAAATCGGAAGCTTGCTTATCTGCACCTAAAATATCATGAGCCTGGGCTTGTTTAAGTAAAATATAAGGTGCTAATACAGGATAATCTTTTTCCAGTCCTGTCAATAGACTCAGGGCTTTTTTGCCTTGGGAAGTTTCTACATAATCACAAGAGAGCAGATAACGGGCGCGTTCCCGATCTGGGGAACTACCTTTTTCAGCAATTTCCGTGAGTTTTGTTAATCTTTCTGGTACAGATTGAGACAATAGAGAAAAGACAACTGACTTAACTTTTGCAGCCTCAGATAGTTTTTCCGGCTTACTCTGACCCAAGTTCAACCATTGACTGACGGTTTTGCTGGCTTGGGGGGCTGATACCATTGCCCCGGCTAAAAAGGCACATAGTCCAGCACCAGCAAGTAGATAAATTTGTGTTTTCTGTAGTTTTTTCAACATTGATACTCGCTGTTTGCCTAGCGTCTCACGGAGAAAGTTGACGATTAGATGAATATTTTGGCAACTTTATCATTAGGGTAACACCCCTCACCAAGTTTTACGCCTATGATGCAAGACTTTCCGCCAGTTTATACAAATGTAATCTCTCTTTAATTTTGTGGTGACAGATTGTAGGGGCGGAGAGATCCCGCCCTCATTGGTGTCAACTTAACGTAAAACCCATAGCCCGCCTGGGAATGATAGCGTAGCGTGGCGTTAGCCATATTCCCAGTCTCATAGCAAAAGTCATCTGAAGATGACTAAAAATCCCCAGTTTAAGTAATTGGACAAAAATATTTACAGTCATTGCGAGCGAAGGGAAGCAATCACAACCCTGGCGATTGCTTGATTTCACTTCGTTTCATATGGCTAACGCCACGCAATGCTTACGCAATGACATTGTGTAATTAATTCTGTCTCACTACTTACTTTAGCCCTGTTCTGTCAGATTTGGAAAATACAATACCTGAAAGGTTTACGGGGCTTTGGTTTTGACGTTTTATGCAACAATTTTATTTTTTGATACATAAAAAACCGCCAAACCTTGATGAAATAAGAGTTACAAAAGATGGATTCGATTATTGTTTTCCGAGAGTGACAAAACAGGGCTAAGTTGACACCAATGCCCCGCCCTCAATTGTATTGCTAATTTTGACTTTGAATTTGCCTAACTACCGTTAAAGCTGAATAACTAACGCCCGCAGTCCCTTCTCCAGGATGAGTAGAATCACCAACCAACCACAAATTACGAATAGGTGTTCGATTAGCAAAACCAAAGGGTCCAAAGGTAGGAATTCTTTGACCAATACCACCAACAATACCTGATTCTCTACCTGTATAATGAGCGAAGGTACGAGGTGTGGCAGCTTCTACATGAATAATAGTTTCTGGTTTCAAATAGAAATATTCAGAAAGTTTGGATATGGCATCTTGAGTAAATTTTTGTTTTAACTCTTCATAATTTTGAGTTTCCCACCAGGGGATAAAATCAACAAAGGAAGAAGCGATAATTGTGGCTTTTCCTAATGGTGCGCGACCATCTCCTTCATGACTCACAGATACAAATAGGGAATTATTTTCTCCAATAGGTTTATTTACATCATATAAAAATTGTAAATGCGGTGGACAATTAGGAGGAATTGCACTTTTATCTACACCCAAATAAATCACATAAGCACCGGAAGCAGGTGGGAGTTTTTCGACCCTTTGTTTATATCCAGAAGGGGCATTTTCTCCTAATAATTGAACCAAGTTTTGAACGGTGACGTTAGCAACTATATGATCTGCTGATTCTGTCCAAGTTTTCCCGGTTTTCTGATTTTTAATGATGACGGCGTTGGCTTGGTTATGGACAACTTGGATTTTTTCAACATTGTGACGCATTAATAGCTTACCACCATCTCGTTCTAAAGATTCTACCAAGCGATCGCTCAAAACTTGCATACTCCCTTGCAGATGAAATAACCCTTGGGGTAATTGGGATACACTCAAAGCTGTAGCTGCATAAAGTAAAGCTGTTTCTTCCGCACTAACTTGAGAATATAATTTCAGTTGTAAATCTAAAAATGTCCGCAGTCTTTGGTCATTTCCTAACCCACATAATCGTAAAGCATCCCCCACAGTGAATAAAGTAAAAGGTGCAGTAATAAATGTCCTCGGACGGACAGCTTTAATTAATTGTCCTAAGTCCCATAAATTCCGGGGTGGTAAAACCGGATCACGTCCTTGAAATTCCCAACTAGCATTAAATAAAGTGGTTAATAATTGCCAAAAAGGTTCACTTCCGGGAAACTGTTTTTGACGTTCTGCTTGCCATTTTTGAGAATCACGCCAAACATTAATGGGTGTAGATTCTCCCGGAAGAAATACAGCACAAGCTGGGTCGCAAGGTGTCGCAGCGGGTAATTCTATATTTAATTCTGAGAAAATGCGGTGATGAATTCCCCCAGGTTCTAAACCCGCTACTTGCGTCGCACCAACATCAAAAGTAAATCCTTGACGTTTGAAAGTGGAAGCGCAACCACCAGGAACAATTGCTTGGTCAAGAATCAGGACATTATAACCTCTATGTGCTAATAATGCTCCGGCTGTAAGTCCACCTATACCCGCACCAATGACGATAACGCGGGATTGATTTTTTGGATCAGTAAGATTTGACATTGATGATTAACTTCAATTTCAGAGTAATTAATGAGATATGATCTAATCAAACAATCATCATTATTCACATCTAATATATCAGATTTATTCACGATAAAATAAATGGTAGATGACTCTATTTACATTATCAATATGGTATGTTATGTATTGACAGCTTTCAGAAAAATAATCTATGGTATACAGCTTGAGCTAAAATAAGCCTATGAGCAATTTAGAAAACGTCACAATTCATCAATTTAGAGGACTTCGAGACTTAGAACTAAAGGATCTTGGACGGATTAACCTGCTTGTTGGTATTAACAACTCAGGTAAAACCAGTGTACTAGAAGCATTATCTGTCTACTGTCATCCATTAGATATTAAAGTATGGCTCAGTACAGCAAGTCAACGAGAGCAGGATATTAGAGTATCCCGTACTCAGTCAATTGATGCACTAAGATGGTTATTCACACATAATTCTGCGTCTACCGTAGAACTTTATAAACCCATTATTCTTATTTCTAGCACTGGTTTATTCTCTGTAAACAAGTTAATAGCAAGCTATGAAGAAATGGAGGAAATATGGTTATCTGAAGAAAGTAAGACTAAAAATCCTATTGAAAATGAAGATAGCCCAAGAATTAGGAAAGGAATTGATTTAAAAATAGAGGTATTTGCAAATGTATTTCCAGATGGTTATCAGTTAAATTTACTTGGTGCATCACCTATAAGTTTATTTGGTGAATCACCTGCGTTTACTGAAAATTTTTTGCTATGGGAGGATGAACGTTTTTATAGATTACCTAGAACGAGAGAACCTAGCTTATGCTTAAATACTTCTATAGTTACACCATCATCTCATCGTTCAGAAATCGGACAATTTCGATTACTTTCAGAAGCTAGATTTCAAAATTTTAAATCTGATGTAGTGAAATTATTACAACAGATGGATAAAAATATTTCTGACATAGAAATTTTGTTATCTCCAGAATCTATAAGTTCTCGATTTAATATATATATTCAACATGAAAAACTAGGACTTGCACCGGTTAGCACTTTTGGTGATGGTATCCGTCGTTTATTGCATATAGCTCTTAAACTTGCCAGCGTCAAAGGTGGTATTCTTTTAATTGATGAATTAGAGTCAACAATTCATACAGAAGCCTTACAAAATTCTTTTCGATGGTTAGTTAAATGGTGTACAGAAATGGATGTTCAACTATTTGCAACTACCCATAGTCTGGAAGCTGTTGATGCTTTATTAGAAGTTACTGAATCAGATTCAGATTTGGTGCTTTATCGCTTAGAACCAAAGGAAGGAAAAACAAAAGTAGTTAGACATGATGGACATAGATTAAGACGATTAAGAGAAGAATTAGGTCAGGAGGTGCGTTGGTGAGTCGGAAATATGTTTTAATTGGTGTTGAGGGGAATCATGATCAGGCTTTTATATCTAAGATTTTATGTAAATTATTAGGCTTTTCTGAATTTAAGGGAGATGAATCAAATCTAGATAGTTTTTGGCGGAAATTTATTCCTACTTATCCTAAAGGGGGAAATTTATATAAAAGACTTGATATGCCAACAATTTTGTATACGGAGACGTTATCAATTGCTTTATATGCAGGTGAAGGAAGTAATTTAATTACTAATTTGAATGATAAATTATCTGATATTGATTATTCCACTCTTTTAGCGTTTGCAATTATAGCTGATGCTGATGACGATACACCTAACAAAGTTGTGGAAAAATATCATCATGGTTTTAAAGAATATTTCCCTAATTTTCCAACTATAGTTAATCAAAGTGGTAATGTCATAGAAGGTTTACCAAGATTAGGAATTTACATATTACCAGATAATTCTCAACAAGGTGTATTAGATACTTTGATTTGTGATTGTGGAGATTTAGTTTATCCTGAATATATGCAAAGAGCAAGAGAATATATAAATAAATTTTCTGAAGAGGAGAGGAAGAAAAAGCCTTTAAAATGGAAACCTTTTGATCAAGAAAAGGCGATAATTGCTACAGTCGTAAGTGTTCTAAAACCAGGTAAAACTAATCAAACAAGTATTAGTGATAACAGTTGGATTAGTCCTGAAACAGAAGCTCAAATTCCAGCAATTCAAAATTTAATTAAGTTTTTCAGGAACTTGTTGAATTTAGAAACTTGAATAATATCCTATAATTCTACACCTTCTCCCTTGCAGGTGGCACAATACCCAACTTATTTAACCCTGAATCAATATTTCTCAATAACTTAAAATCATCCTCCGGTAAAGGATAATTACTACTAAATAAACTACATTTTTCCAAAAACGTAAATGCTTGCCGAAATTGCTGCGGTTCTGCCTTAATTGGAGCATCAAAATGACAGGGAATAATCCCTTGAAAATCCCAACTAGCAACTTTATTAGCCCAATTTATTGTTTCCTGGGGGGCGCGATTGAGAATCAAACTTTGTAAAATTGGGGCAACAAATATTCGCCCATTTCCTTGCAGAATATTAAATGATTCTTGCCAATTTTCTTGCCATTGGAAGGGGAAAAACCCAAAATAGGCTTTTCTTGACCGTTCTGGGGCTGTTTGGGCATCACCCCATGCTTCACTCCATGTAGGTACTTCTAACACACTGGGGCTAAAATATAAGGAAAATAATGTGATTCGCTGCCACCCTTTGCGACGATTTGCTGAGGTATCGGCAACCATGTCAAAGGCTTTATCCTTGGCGTGGTAGAGTAGGGGGTAGGGGTCAAGTTGAACAATTGCTGGTGGCTCTGCTGGTACTGAAACTATGGTATCTGTAAGTAAGAGAGTGTGCGATCGCTTATGGAAAAAAGCCACCTCTGCAAACTTACCCAAACCCAAATCAATCGGTCCGAGGGTTGCATAATCAAAATCCTCAACAAAAGGAGCTTCCTGGCTATTTTCAGGCAGTATGCAAGTCCGTTTACCAGGTAAACCCAACCAACTCAAAGGCAAATTCAAGGGAAAACTCCATTGTCCGGGAGCAACAAAAACCTGTGCAGTGGGAAAGCGTCGCGCAAAAGGACCAACAAAAACCTTATGTTCTATTCCCGATATCGTGGGCAAAATAATATACTTAACATCACCGTGTTCTACTACCAACTCATTCAGCAACCTAACACATTCTCCCGTTGGTGCGACAGGTGCATAAACCAGCAAACCGCCTTTTTCCAGCTTAACTACAGTCATGCGAATTGGCACAACTACATAGAAAATTCCCTGTAATTGGTCAAAAGTCCAGATCGTATCTTTGACAACTTCTTTACGGATAGTATGCCGTTGACCATAAGGGTAAATTGGCACAACAGGCCAAAACCGCCATGAAAAATCCTGGGGATTAATTTGTTCTATGTCTTCACTTTTAACCACTTAGCGAACCTCCCCCAATTCCCAATACTCAGATTTTTGTTTGCTTTCCTAAATTTGGAGTTTAGCAAATTATGGGGGTGATAAACATAAGATTTCTGACTTCTGAGACAAGTTGGATATTTGAACATAAGTAATTTTCATATTCCAGCTTGAGTTAATACTTCACTCAAATCAGCAACTAAATCTAAAATTTCTGCCCACTCTGTTAAATAAACATAATCTAAATTTTCACTTTGTAACTTAATTATCCCCAAAACATCACGCCATTGTTTTTCTGATTTACTTCCTTTTCCCCAACGCAGTTTTTGTAAAATAATATCTTCTGCTGAAGCTATCCAAAAAGCAAGTATTCCATCTAAATCAACTAATATTCTTCGCTGCATTTGGGATATTGCAAAAGGTGAATTATCAGTAATATAAATATCAGCATTAGCAATAGTTTCTGTATGGGTAATATTCAACATATTTTCCAAACCTCGTTGCAAATTTTCTACCGCACCTGCTGGACAATAATATCCAGATGCTTCTAAAGTTTCTACCAGTAAATCTATTTGATTTGGTTTAACTTCTACCACGAAATCTAAATCACGAGTAGAACGTGGTTCTCCATGAATAGAACTAGCAACACCTCGATTAACATAGTAATCAATATTAATTGATTCAAAAATTTGATGTAGTTCTCCTGCTAAAGAAATTGAATCTTGAATCCACATATTTTCATCAATACCTTTTGGTTGAAAATCAGGAGTAAATTTTTCTCCTAATACAGCACGGGTAAATATATCACGAATTTCCTGTATAGTTAAATTACGATATCGAGATTTAATTCCTATAAGACATAGTTTTTTTACTCCTTGTTCATGGCTAATAAATCTTTCTATGCGTTGTTTTAATGATAATTGCCGCCATTTTTGAAAGAAATAAATATCAGCTTCTATATCTGTGTCTTGGCTTTGGGGTTGATAATTAGATTTGGGAATTGTTGGGAAAAATAAGTTTGATTTTTTTAGCATATTTCATGTTTAAATCTGGGAATTCTAAATGCTAGGTAATTAATTTAAATACTATAGCATTTTCCAGTCTAATGAAGTACAAAATTATTTGCGTTTATCTGCGTCCATCTGCGTTTAATTATTACTGCTTGTATCTCACTTGAATGGGAATACCTATATACTTCATTCAAACTTTAATTAAGAATTAGATTATTCTTGAAAAATTTAAATAAAACTTATTCAACTATGATATAAAAACTGGTATATTAATCAGCAATTAAAGTATAGATAGTGACATGACACAAGATAATTATATCCTTCCAGGAGATCATATATACTATGAATGTGGATCTTATACCCATCATGGTATATACTGTGGTGAAGTTTCACATAAAAATAGACTTTATCAAGATGTTGTTATCCATTTTGAAGGTAAATTCAAAAGTGGAAAAATTAGAGGAATTTCTTATGAAAAGTTTTCTCAAGGACGTGACATATTCATAGTGAAATATCAAGAAGGATATTATTTTCATCGTGATATAGTTGTTAGAAGAGCTATAAATAAACTGGGAGAACCGGACTATAATCTTTTTGGTAACAATTGTGAACATTTTGCACATTGGTGTAAAACAGGTAAAAAGATTTCTTCACAAGTAAATGATGCAATTACTGCGGCTGGTGGAATCTTCGGAGGCGCAATTGGTGGAGGAATAGCAGCAGCACTTTTACCGCTTGCTGCACCGGAAGTTGCTATAATTGGAGTTGCGGTTGCTGCTGGATATGCAGTTGGGAAAGTAGGAGAAACTCTAGCAAAAAAATGCACAGATTCACCAGGTTATAATATTTAATTATAGACAGACTTTAGGTTGAAAACTCAATCTTTTTCTCTTGGCTACCTGGATAGATTGAAAGGAGATAACAATAATGACATTAGGACATTTAGCAATTGTAAAAGATGGGAAAATAGAATTACTCAATCCCCTATCTATTCCCGAAGGGACAAAAGTATTTATTATTCCTATTCTACCAGAAGAGAATAATGCAGAAGAAAGCGCAGATTGGGAAAATTTTTCTTTAAATAACTTAAATGAATGTTATGCAGAAAATGAACCAGAATATACATTAGAATCAATCCAAGAATATAACCCTGATCATGAAAGAAGGTAATATTATATTAACTCCTATTCCTCAAGCAAATGGAGAAATTAAAAACCGTCCGACTCTTATTTTGCGAGAAATGCCGAAATATCAGGATTTTTTGGTATGTGGAATTAGTACACAATTAAAACAATATATTCCAGAGTTTGATGAAATAGTTTCACCTAGTGATGATGATTTTCAATCTAGTGGTTTAGTTAGTTCATCTGTGATTAGATTGAGTTTCTTAACAGTTATTACTCGTAACAATATAATTGGCTCAATTGGGTCAATTTCCAAAGAAAGACACCAACGATTATTATATAATTTGAGTCAATATTTAATTCAATCAAGAGATTAATATAGAAAAATTATCTCACTTTGTCTGAAAAATATTCTGCACCATTTTCTTCTCCACCCTATCCGTAGCATTATCCAACTCTATCACCTCACCATCACTCAAAACCCAACCCAAAGCCCCAATATTCTCCTGTGCTTGTTCCACACTTTTAGCCCCAGGAATGGGAATTGTCCCTTTACTAATACACCAATTAATAGCCACTTGAGACATAGTTTTATTTCTCGTATTTGCTATTTCCTGCAAACAACCTAAAAGCGGCTTCATTCCTGGTAATAACTGTTTACATAAAAATCCGCGAATACCTTTGGGAAAACTGCCATTTTCCGAAAACTTTCCTGTTAATAAACCCAACCCTAAAGGACTATAAGCAATTAATTTAATTCCGAAATTATCACAAACATCCTTTAAACCTAATTCCGTTACCGGATAAGTAGATAAAAGTGAATATTGTACCTGCAAAGTTTTAATCGGTATACCTCTTTCCTGAAATCTTTTATGCACCCATAAAAGTCTTTTAGTTCCATAATTAGATAAACCCACGCCCTTTACCAAACCCTGTTCATACAAATCACCCAAACCATCTAATAAACCCACCTCTTGCCAAGGTGCATAATTAGCAGTAGACCAATGCATTTGCACCAAATCAACATTGCGTCCTAATCTTTTTGCAGAGGCATGACAAGCTGATATAATTGAATTTCTAGTCCATCTCCAAGGGTATGCGGCTAACTTAGTAGCAATGCAAATATTCTCTTGATTTAAACCTTGATATGCTTGGGCAAATTTCCCTAAAAGTAACTCACTGCGTCCCTTTAATTTACCTGTACCGTAGGAATCACCCGTATCAAATAATGTGATGCCATTGCTCACACAGAGATTAAACACCTCTTGTAACTGGTTATCCATACTTTCATCGTATCCCCAGAGCAGTTGATTTCCCCAAGCCCAAGTTCCGCAACCCATGAGAGGAAGATTTAATAAATTGTGAGTTAGCATAATTAAGAAAAACTTGCCAATTGTTATAAACTAATTATTTACGAATAATACCAATGATCCGTAAAGCTAAACCGAATAATTATCATCTTTATTTATCCGCGTTTATCCGCGTGCATCTGCGTTTAATTTTCATTTTAAAACTGTCACAAATACCAAAGTAAAAACTAAATGCCCATTATCATTTGTCCGGGAATCCATGCACCAGAATTAACTAAAAGCTTTATCCAAGGGTGCTTAAATCAAGCTGGTGAAAAATCCATAGATATACTGGTTTATCCTGAACAGGGTTATTTAACTTTATCAACATTTCATATTTTACATTTTTTGTGCGATCGCCTCGGTAATAAGCTAAAATCCCCTGTTATATTCTTATGCTTTAGTGCTGGTGTCATTGGCGGTATAGGTGCAGCCACAGCATGGCAACTTTGGGGAGGTCATGTTCAAGCCTTCATTGCTATTGATGGTTGGGGAGTCCCTCTAGGGGGCAATTTCCCCATACATCGTTTAAGTCATGATCATTACACCCATTGGACCTCAGCTTACCTCGGTACGGGAGAAAACAACTTTTACGCCGAGCCAGCAGTTGACCATTTATCAATGTGGCAGTCACCTCAATCTGTCCAAGGACAGTGGACAAATCCATCCGTTGGCTTCTCTCCACCTAAACAATACCTCAGTGCATCCGAATTTCTCAATTTCCTATTAGAACGTTATAACAAGAAATAGTGATTATTTATTCCCCATTCCCAACTATCTAATGCTTCCTCCTGAACCTACTGCTATTAATAACGGTTTTACCGGACTGCTTAAAAACCGGGGTTTTATGCTCCTATGGATTGGTCAACTGATTTCCCAATTAGCTGATAAGGTATTCTTTGTGTTAATGATTGCCTTACTCAAACTCTACCTACCCAGTAATGAGATAAACGGTGATGCACGCTTCTATTTATACATGGCATTTACCGTACCAGCAATATTGTTTGGCTCTGCTGGTGGTGTTATCGTTGACCGTGTACCAAAAAAACTGATTATGGTAGGTTCAGATGTGGTGCGGGGAATATTCATGGTGTTAATTCCCTTCCTGCCACGACAATTTGGGATACTTTTATTCTTCACCTTTGGTATCTCCACCGTTACCCAGTTTTTTGCCCCAGCGGAACAAGCGTCAATTCCCTTGTTGGTGAGAAAGGAAGGTTTAATGGCTGCTAATGCCCTATTTAGTAGCACCATGATGGCAGCATTAATTATTGGTAATGCAGTGGCTACTCCGATGTTAAATTGGTTTGAAACCTTTAATAAAGGTTTTGGCAAAGAATTGGTTGTCGGCTGCTTGTACCTAATTTCTGCCGTGATTATGATGCCAATTCAGTTTCGAGAACATAGACACATTGACAAAACCGCACCCGCAATTAATCCCTGGGCGGAATTTGTGCTAGGACTGCGCTATCTCAAACAAAATCGGCTGGTGTGGAATGCTATGCTGCAAATTGTCACCTTATACTGCGTATTTGCCGCCCTGATAGAATTAGCCATTGGTATGGCAGCAAGGTTACATTTAGCTCCAGAAGAATTTAGTTCTTTCGTCGCTGCGGCGGGGGTAGGTATGGTAATAGGTGCGGCTATTCTGGGCAATTTTGGACATAGACTATACAATAAACCTTTGCCTTTAATCGGATTTTTAATCATGGCCTTTTCCTTGGGGTTATTCATTTTTATTGATAACCAACCCTTAGCATTAGGACTTTGTATTTTCTTGGGTGTGGGTGCAGCTTTTGTCAACGTGCCAATGCAAACTTTAATTCAACAACAAGCACCATCAGAAATGCACGGTAAAGTCTTTGGCTTTCAAAATCATGCCATTAATATCGCTCTGACAGCACCTCTATTAATTACGACAAAGCTAGTCAATGCCTTTGGATTGTCGGCGGTGTTATTCGGAATAAGTATAGTTGTCGGGGCTATTGGTATTTGGACATGGCAAAATACTCGGCGGGTATTGCAAGATGTGATCTAGAAATCGTACAATTATAGTCCTGTTCTTAACGCTAATAAATACGGCTTTCTCTGCAATTGTGAAAATTTTTACATTAAAATGAAGTTTTAAATACAGAATCTAAGCGTTAATTTTAGCTATACTTTGAGGTTAACTGTGGTTTCGTCTTCTCAAATCAGTCTCCCAAAATCTGAAAATAATCAGCAGTCTCCTGTATCTAATTCGTCAATTCCCTCACCAAAACGGGCATCTGGCGGTTTCGCGTTGATAGATAGTCTCATCCGTCATGGTGTTGAGCATATCTTTGGTTATCCTGGTGGTGCGATTCTACCGATTTATGATGACCTCTATAAAATAGAAGCTGGGGGTACGGTCAAGCATATCTTAGTTAGACATGAACAAGGTGCTTCCCACGCCGCCGACGGTTACGCCCGTGCTACTGGTAAAGTGGGAGTATGCTTTGGTACTTCCGGTCCTGGGGCAACCAATTTAGTTACAGGTATTGCTACAGCCTACATGGATTCTATTCCCATGATTGTGGTGACGGGACAAGTACCCCGCGCTGCAATTGGTACAGATGCCTTCCAAGAAACAGATATTTACGGGATTACTTTACCCATTGTTAAGCATTCCTATGTAGTCCGTGATGCCAAAGACATGGCGCGGATTGTCGCTGAAGCTTTTCACATTGCCAGCACTGGTAGACCGGGTCCTGTTTTAATTGATGTTCCCAAGGATGTGGCTTTAGAAGAGTTTGATTATGTGCCTGTAGCACCGGGTTCTATTAAGTTACCGGGTTATCGTCCCACGGTGAAGGGAAATCCTCGCCAAATTAATGCAGCTATTCAATTAATTAGCGAAAGTCGTCGTCCATTGTTGTATGTTGGGGGAGGAGCGATCGCGGCTAATGCCCACGAAGAAGTCAAACAACTGGCAGAATTATTTAATCTCCCCGTCACTACCACCTTAATGGGTATCGGTGCATTTGACGAACATCATCCTCTGTCCTTGGGAATGTTGGGAATGCACGGTACAGCTTACGCCAACTTTGCTGTTACAGATTGCGATTTATTAATTTGCGTCGGTGCTAGATTTGATGACCGCGTGACAGGTAAATTAGATGAATTTGCCTCTTTAGCTAAAGTCATTCACATTGATATTGACCCCGCAGAAGTCGGTAAAAACCGCGTTCCCGAAGTTCCCATTGTTGGTGATGTTAAAAACGTCTTAAAAGACTTATTACGCCGATGTCAAGACGCAAATACTAAAGCCACACCTAACCAAAATCAAGAATGGTTAAACTTAATTAACAGTTGGAAACAAGATTATCCTTTAATTGTCCCCCATCACGCTGACAGCATTTCTCCCCAAGAGGTAATTGTCGAAGTTGGCACTCAAGCGCCCCAGGCATTTTACACCACAGATGTCGGTCAACACCAAATGTGGGCTGCCCAATTCCTCAAAAATGGACCAAGACGCTGGATTTCTAGCGCTGGTTTAGGAACAATGGGTTTTGGTGTCCCTGCGGCTATGGGTGTAAAGGTAGCATTCCCGGACGAAGAAGTAGTCTGTATTAGCGGTGATGCCAGTTTCCAAATGTGTTTGCAGGAGTTGGGAACACTAGCACAATATGGGATTAATGTCAAGACCTTGATCTTAAATAACGGTTGGCAGGGAATGGTGCGCCAGTGGCAAGAAGCCTTCTATGGACAGCGTTATTCATCTTCTAATATGGAAGTGGGAATGCCTGATATTGAGCTTTTAGCACAGGCTTATGGCATCAAAGGGATGGTAATTACTAAGCGGGAAGAGTTGGCAGATAAAATTGCCGAAATGCTGGCACACAATGGCCCTGTAATTGTCAATGTCCACGTTACCAGAGATGAAAACTGCTATCCCATGGTAGCCCCTGGTAAGAACAACTCGCAAATGGTTGGTTTACCTAAGCCAACACCAAGAACCGCAGTTGAATCAATTTCTTGCAGCAATTGTGGGACTCAAAACCAAGCTAATCATAATTTCTGTTCTGATTGTGGAACAAAGTTGTAGTTAGATTTTGTAGATTTTGTAAGGGTTTAGCATTGCTAAACCCTTACAGTAAAGGTAACCGTTCAAAGGTAGAGAAAATAAAGAAGCTGATTTTCTCATTTGTTATAACGGTAAATGGGGAGTTTTGGAAGTTGATAGACCAGTTCACACCGCATAACGCAGAGTTGAAGAACAAGAAAGAGAACGCATTTTCAAGAAAAACGGTATCAAAGTTGTAGAAAGATTTGATTCTGAAAGATGTTATAACAATCCTGATGAAGTAGTGCAGGAATTTTTCAAAATGATAGATATTGGATATTCTTAAAATAAAGCATCAAGAAGATCCCCGACTTCTTTTTTAAACTTGTCAATAAAATGTAAATTGATTTAAGAAGTCGGGGATCTGGATCTTGTGGTAAAATTGAAATCGAATTCAAAACCACACACAAAACATGACTACAAAAATCCCCTTTACCGTCATCACAGGCTTCTTAGGAAGCGGTAAAACCAGTAGGTTGGGTCGAACAAAGTGAAACCCAACAAAGCCTTGTAAATGTTGGGTTTCGTTCCTCAACCCAACCTACATAATTTGGTTTTTTTGAGCTTAACCGACAAGTATTGGGTTAAATAAAGAAACTTACGTTATGATCAAATAAATATCAACAATTATTCCTTAGACTTAAAAATCAATCTTTACAAGATATAATTACAAAAGAAGGGAACAGGGAACAGGGAACAGGGAGCAAATAAGAAACAAAAGTTGCTGAGTTTAAAGCTCAGTCAAAAAAAAGGATGTTTTTAAAAGATGCGTAGCACGAAAAAAACAGTGTCATTATTTCAATCTCATGTTTTTAAACATGAGTTTTTCCTGTTCCCTGTTGCCCGTTCCCTGTTCCCTGTTCCCTCTGAATAATATTATCTCAGAAGTTAGAGAAGAAAGATATGAGGAATTAATCAATTCATTGAAAGTCTATGAATAATTATCTAATTTGTGTAGATGCCAGCTTTACCATTAACTTAATTAATAGTAAATCTATGGATTCACCATTTATCAAACTATGGGAAAATTGGCAACAAAATTCTGATACTATTATTGCTCCCACATTATTTTATTATGAAATCACCAATGCTTTACATCGCATGAATCAAGCAAATTTATTAACCATTGAGGAGACAAAAAAAGCTTTGCAAGATGCGTTAATTTGGGGATAGTTCTTTATGGAAGTTCTCAATTTCCCCAAGTTCACGAAATGGCACTAACTCTAGCAAAAACCCTCAAATTATCTGCTGCTTATGATTCTCATTACCTAGTACAGGTTGGTGTAAATAACATGATCATTAAAAGCTCTGAAAATTTGATTAGACATCTCCAGAAAAGATGTAGAGACGTTCCATGGAACGTCTCTACAAAGGTTTCAGGTCACGCATCTTTAATTTCTGGAGATGTCTATTGATTACAAGGCTTAAAAATAGTTCATTAACTTACACCGTGTTGTACTAGTACAGGTTGGCGTAAATAACATGATCATTAAAATCTCTGAAAATTTGATTGATTACAAGGCTTGAAAATGATTTATTCACTTACGCCGTGTATTAGTCTGTTTCAATGGAATTAAGCTATGAGACAGGGAATTCATTCCCTGGCGGTTGTGGAAGGCAACAGATAAGCCATTTTTAACTTAAGTTGACACCAATAAGCTTTTACTTTACCCCTACCTATAGAATCAAAGGACAAAGCCGTTTAGAGTATATATTACTTAAAGCCGATGATGAGATTTGAACTCACGACCTACTGATTACGAATCAGTTGCTCTACCCCTGAGCCACATCGGCGTACACAGTTACACATCATAACATAATTTATTGATGATAAAACCAAATTCTCCAAAAAATCTCAACCCGCAACAATATGAACGCCTCAAAGCCGAAGTAGCCGCACCCTATCGAGGGTTAAGGCAATTTATCTATATTGGTGTCGGTGCTTCTGGCTTTATTGGTGCATTCGTCTTCTTCTTTCAACTCCTAGCAGGACGCGATATTGAACAAGCAGCGCCTAATTTCGCAATCCAGCTAGGAGTAATTGGGTTAATGGTGTTTCTCTGGAAATGGGAAAACAGGAAGAATAGGCAAGAGGCAAAAGGCAAAAGGCAAGAGTAAATATTTCCCTGCCCTCTACCCCTACCTACTTACCAGTTACCAAATAGGGAGAATTAATGGGTTGAACACGACCGGCATTAACCAGGGCTTGATATACAAAAGCCGCAATATCCGCTCTAGTTGCTTGACGCTGAGGTGCAAGTTCTTTAACAGTGGGATAGTTAATGACTAATTGCCGTGAAGTTGCGGCTGCTACTGGACTAACTGCATAACTGGGAATTTGACTAGCATCAGTATAGAAGTTAATCACAGTCTGAGTATTCGCAGTTAAACCCAAACCATTAGCTAAAGCAACTATTGCTTGCACTCTAGGAATTTGTTGTTCTGGTTTAAAGGTTAAATCAGGATAACCAGACAGGAACGGACTACTAGAAGCTGTTTGAATGGCGCTATAAGCCCAATAATTGCTTTTGACATCGTTAAAAGTAATGCCTTTGCGTGTTGCTGAAGGTTTAAAAGCCTTATTGATAATGGCAGCAAATTGAGCGCGAGTTACAGGTTCATTGGGTTTAAAACTACCATCTGGAAAACCAGCGATAATATTTTGAGAAGCTAAGGCTTCAATGTAAGCTTTTGCCCAATAACCTGTTTGTACATCTTTAAAAGCAGTATTTCCAGTATTTCCAGTATTCCCAGTATTCCCAGTATTGTTATCGGGTGGTGTAGTCACCTTAGCTGCGACAAAATCCACAGCACCAAAAATCCGCTTCTCGTTGATATCGTTACCAATAGCGACAATTTTGCCAGCTTTAGTGGCATTGTTAACGTCATAACGGGCATTATCACGGATGAGATTACCACCAGGATTTTCACTCGTACCCAAGTCAGGAACTGCACTAATAGTAGCGACAATACCATCTCGTTTATTACTGCGAATGGCATTTTTACGGAGTATGGGTTTTGCAGTTTCCGAGATAAAAAGACCGTCTGTATTTTGGGTGATATTGTTACTTTCTAATAAAGGTGTGGAACTACCACCAATCGCTACACCAAAACCAGTATCTTGAAACAAATTGCCACGAATCACACCTTGAGCCGATTTAGCTACGGAAATTCCATTGCCCTTATTTTTCAAAAAGATGTTATTTTCAATTTGGGGATTTCCCGTACCTGTCACAAAAATCCCTTCTCGGATGCTGTTAATAAAGGTACTATTTTTGATTGCAGGGTTACTGGATTCTACCCATACAGCCGTTCCCCGTGAATTGGGGTTGGTAAAAGTTAAACCTGTAATGATAGTGCCATTATTCGCTAACAGGGTAATATCCTGTCTAGCAAAAGTGCGACTGGTATAATAGCCACCACCGATAATGACGATTCCTTCACCTTTGTTGGATTCATTACCTTGAAGCGTGACTCCAGAATTGAGAACAAGGGGGAATGTTTCACCACTATCTTTACTATAGTTTCCAGGAGCAACCTGAACAACCGTCCCGGCTGTAGCTTTAGAAAGGGCAAAAGTGATAGTTTTATAGGGGGCTTCTGTAGTTCCATTACCGGAAGTATCTTTTCCAGTGACAGAGTTAACGTAAATGACAGTCCCACTAGCTGGTACTTGGGCTGTTAAAGTTGGGGACGCACCAGCTTTAAGTTGACTAAGTATGAGAGTAGAACTACCAGCAACTAATAACAAAGCGGTGAGACTGGTCTGTAAAGACAAACGAGAAATGTGAAAACCCTGATTTTTCATTTTTTTACTGAATTATGTGCTTTTAATGATGGTACTTTCACAAGAGTGCAGTGTAACAGATATTCATCTGCAAAACTTATAACAAACTATACCTGATGATTAGGACTTATGCAGCTAAAATTCTGATTAAAAAAAATAATGTATCGCAGGAGTCAGGAGTCGGGATTAAAACCCTGTTGTGGGATGAGTTTCATAAATATCTACGGTACGTTGACACAAATAATTGATGTCCTAACCTGTTGTGCATTTAATTTGTATAAGTGGAACAGGCATCTTGCCTGTTAAACAAGAGTTCAGAATATTAGGATTATACAATTTAGCTGTGTAACAGCTTAACCACAAGAGGAATGCGGTAGTGTTGGCAGCTTCCCGTCTTCAGACCGAAGGGGAAAACGCACACAGGCGAATTGATTGCCTTCAATATTCGTGATACAATCAAATTGTCACTAAGGGACTTCCAATT
>NZ_VILC01000017.1:0-28193 GCF_009712065.1 Aphanizomenon sp. UHCC 0183
ACCAGTTTTCAGCCTGTTGGTGGATAGACTGCAATTCTTCTGAAGACATTTTATCTAGATGTTTTAAAATTAAGCCCATTCGTCCTTGAGTTTGGAGTTTCTCTCTGTGTCTGTTCAGAAAATCCCAATAGAAAAAATTGAATGGACAGGCATTTTCACCTATCCGTTCTTTGTGATTATAAACACAGCTTTTACAATAGTCACTCATCTTATTTATATAGTTAGCAGAAGCAGCATAGGGTTTAGATGCTAATACTCCTCCGTCTGCGAATAAACCCATACCAATAACATTAGTTTGCATCACCCAATCATAAGCATCAATAAATACTGCATGAAACCAATTTTCTACAGATTGGGGTGAAATTCCCGCAATTAAAGCAAAGTTACTCAATACCATTAACCGCTGGATATGATGAGCGTAACCTGTACTTTTGATCTGGGTGATAGTCTGGTGTAAACAATTCATGTTTGTTTCACCTGTCCAGAAAAATTCGGGTAATGATTGGGTGTGACCAAACCAATTCTTTTCGGCATATTCTGTATCTACAAAATGATAGATGCCATACATATATTCTCGCCAACCCAATACTTGACGAATAAAACCTTCTACACTATTTAAAGGTAGTTGGTGTTGTTTATATGCTGCTTCAGCGGCTTGAATTACTTCCAATGGTTGGAGTAAGCCAATATTCAAATAAGGAGAAATTAATGCGTGCCACATTGTCTGTTCTCCGGTAATCATCGCATCTTGGTAAGTACCGAAATCTGATAAACGATGTTGAATAAACCAGTCTAATACTTGAAGTGCTTGTTGACGATTTACTCCCCAATCAAATGGTTCTATTTCTCCATAAGTTAAATGAGAAAGAGAGTTAACTTTGTCTATAACATCAAGAGTAATTGCGTCTGGTGTAAACCATTGGGCTGGGGGTGGATGTAATTTACCTTTAGGTGGTTGACGATTTTCTTTATCTAAATTCCACTGTCCTCCAATTTGTTGTTTGTCCTCCATTAAAATTTGAAAACTTCGTCTTCCTTCTCGATAAAAATCTTCCATTAATAGGCGTTTGCGACTTTTCGCCCAAGCAGTAAATTTTTCTGTACTCCATAAAAATTGATTATTAGGAATTAAGGTGATTTGACAAGGTAATTGTAAATTTTGAATTATTTGGGTGAATGGTTGATCATTGGGTGTCATTACCCGCAATTCGGTAATTTGATTAACTTGAATCCATGCTTGGAGTGATGTTTGAAAATCTGTGGCTACTTTGTATGTGACTGCATAGTTTAGTTGTGCTAATTCTGCTGCAAAGTGGCGCATTGCTGACCAAATTAACACTAATTTTTGGCGATGATATGGTCTGATTTGGATATGCTGTAATGATTCGATGAAAATTACAGGTGTATTTATTTGATGATTACAGCTTTTTAAGGCTGATTGTTGTAGGGAAAGTTGATCGCCTAATATCCAAATTCCAATCATAGATAATTTTATATTTTATGTGAATTTAAGTCTTTTGATTTTGGGATTTGAATTTCCCTGCAATAAATTCTCTTTTTTCTAAATGTTTGGTTTTACGTTTGGTAACTCTTTCTCTCCACATTTGAAAACTAGATAATTTCATTTCCCTTCTCATCAGAGCAATTACCTGCTTTTCTAAAAGTCCAAATTGGTTTTCTATAACATCAAATGGCGTTCTATCTTCCCAAGCCATTTCAATAATACGATCTATGGTTTCAGTATCTAAGTCAGGTAGTTTCATGTTGGAACTGGTTTGAAAAGTTTAATAAAGCCGCCACAATTATAAATCTATATTGATTATACTATAATAATGCTCTTTTTTCTTGTTTTCAGATTCTAGAACGGATAGATCCAGACTATCTTCCATAAATCTCTTGAATAATCTAAAATGGGAGGAGACACAAAAAACTCTGTACTTTCCTCTAATCGCTTCATCCTGATTGCTTATGAACTTCTCGTCAGCACGACAGTATTTTTACCAAGAGATTCAACAACCTGATGAGGATATCAATCTCGCAAAGGCAGCCTTATATATTGCCCAGGAAGAATATCCAGATATTGATACTGAAGAGTATTTAAATGCTATTGATACAATGGCAATGGAGTTAGAGGAACGTTTGCCTTCTTTTCGCTATCCTCTACGGGTTATTCAAAGTATTAATCAATATTTATACGAAGAATTGGGCTTTGATGGTAATAAAATTGATTATTATGACCCCCGCAATAGTTTTTTAAATGATGTCATTGAACGGAAAACAGGTATTCCGATTACCTTGGCATTAGTTTATATGGAAATAGCCAAACGGATTGATTTTCCAATGGTTGGGGTGGGAATGCCGGGACATTTTTTGATTCGTCCAGACGTGGAAGATATAGGGATTTTTGTGGATGCTTTTAATGGTGGTGAGGTGATGTTTGCCCAAGACTGTAAAGAAAGACTTTCACAAATTTATCAGCAAGAAGTGACGCTCAAACCTGAATTTTTAGCGGTTGTGAGTAATCGGCAATTTTTAACGCGAATGTTGACTAATTTAAAATATATTTATCTTCAAAAGCAGGATTTAGAAAGGAGTTTGGCAATAGTAGAACGGATTTTGCTGTTGTTTCCAGAAGCAAGTTTTGAATTAAGAGATCGGGGTTTATTGTATTATCAACTTGGGCGGTTTTCTCAAGCTGCGGAAGACTTACGGATTTATTTAATTAAAGTTCCTGATGCTAAGGATGGAGATGTAATTCGTCAATTACTTGCTAAGTTGAATTAGTTAGTTGTATAATTTATTAGGAGTCTATCGAGTCAGGAGATGTTGTTATGCTGACCATTGATACTAATAAAACATTATATGAACAAGATTTTTATCTGTGGATACAAACTACACTTACACTTTTGAGAGAAAGAAAATTAGAACAATTAGATATTGAGAATTTGATTGAAGAAATTGATAGTATGGGAAGGAATGAAAAGAAAGAACTAAAAACTCGCCTAGTTGTCCTAATTGAACACTTATTAAAACTACAATATTGGACAGAGGAAAAAGATTATAATGCTAGGGGCTGGCGTAATGCTGTCGTTGAACAAAGACGACAAATAGCCTATACTCTAGCAGATAGTCCTAGTCTAAAAGGTATTTTAGATGATGTATTTCTAGATTGTTATACAGATGCTAGAAATGATACAATAAATAAATATCAACTTCCCCCAACTTTATTCCCTGAAGAACCATCTTTTTCTTTAGTTCAGGTTCTCAATCCAGATTTTATGCCCTAAGTCTAGAGTATAAATCAAGATGGTGCGTTACGCTATCTGGGCGCAAGCCTCGCGCCCCTACTTCCTGACTTTCATACTTTTTTCCTCAGTCTAACTTTAATTAGCAATTCATCTTTAATCCGGTTCAAAATTGAAGTTTCATTTAAAGTTGATAAAATTTGACTAACTACTGCTTTTGGTCCATCTGGTCCCCAGGTTGCACCATTGGCTAAATAGGCTTTGGTAACTTGGCCAATACTGTATGAAGATACTCCAGCTACTCCTGCTTGGGTTATAGCTATGGATAAATAGGGTCCAATTGTCATGCCGGCGGTTGCTGTTGCAGAGATACCCAGTAGGGTTTTTAAACTACTTAAACCCAAATTTGCTAATAGTTCACTAGCACCGATACCACCCATACTCAGGGCGATTTTTTGGAGTAATTTCACTGCACCAGTTTCTGTCATGGGGATACCGTAAAGCTTGGATAAGCCTAAAATTAAGGAGATATCTATAATTACAGCACTGAGTATATCCACTACTGTAACAGGATTGAGTGCGATCGCTAATGCTTTAGTAATGACTGCTTTCCAAATTAACTGATTAGCATTTTCTTCTCTAATTATTAGTTTACGTTGTACCAATTGCTGATTAACATCATCAGCATAAAGCATAGTATTTAAAGCTACTAATGCCTTACCTTCCTGGTGCAGAATTTCCAATATTTTCAATTTTAATTCGTCAACTTGTGATTGTCCTTTTTGGAGTTTTATACCTCTAGTCCCATCAGGATTTTGTACCGCAATTCTGACTAATGGTGAAGCTGCGGACATAACGATTTCTGCTGGTGAAAGTAATTCCCGCACTCTATCATCTCGAATTTTTTCATAAATTGTAATTCTGTCAGTTTCGGGATATTGATCAACTTTATTAAAGACTAAAATAATCGGTTTACCTACTTCTCGTAATTGCGATAATGCTATTTGTTCAATCTTCGTCATATCTCCCGAAATTACAAATAAAATTAAGTCTACTTGCTTGGCAATTTGTTCAGCTAAAGCTGCGCGAGTTTCACCGTCTACTTCATCTAATCCAGGAGTATCAATTAATTCAACTTGGGATTGACCATTGCTGGGTAATGTGGCTTTTAAAGTTCCTAAAGCTTCTTCACTAATACTCCAATTTACTGTTTGTGCATCACGAGTAACACCATGTAGGGGACCTGTAACAAAGACTTCTTGACCGACTAAAGCATTGAGAAGGGAGGATTTACCCCGTCCTACCATCCCAAAAGCAGCAATTTGGACTACCATGCTTTCTAGTTTATCTAGCATGGTTTCTAAATCATGAATTTCTGCTTCTAACCCTGATTTTTCCACAGGGGAAA
Organism: Aphanizomenon sp. UHCC 0183; assembly: GCF_009712065.1. Classification (NCBI taxonomy): domain Bacteria; kingdom Bacillati; phylum Cyanobacteriota; class Cyanophyceae; order Nostocales; family Aphanizomenonaceae; genus Aphanizomenon; species Aphanizomenon sp. UHCC 0183. Next base: position 4,654 of record NZ_VILC01000017.1, read on the forward strand.
GATCAAGATTGTTAACTAAGTTTCGGAGTGCATTTTTGGCTTGTTTGTAGTTAAGTTCGGCTTGAATATCGTCAAAGGTAAAAATGGCATTATCCAATTCTTCTTCCCAATTGGGGATGGATTCGGGTATAGTGTTCATTTGAGAAAGCGAAAAAGAGGGAGTAATTAAAAGTTACACTAGCACAAATACAGTATATGAGATTTTTCAAGCAAGACATATTAATCAGATTTTACTCTGTGGGTGCAGGTTATTTCCAAATTTATGCCTTTAGAAGATGTCGAAGCAGCCATGAAGCTGATCACGGTTAAGTTTAAGGTGTAAAATATTGTAAAGTTTAGTGATGGATAATGCCCACCCTAAATGAATTATGATTAGGTTAGCCGTAATTCGGTGTTAACGGTATAATTCCAATATGTAATATTTCTCAAGGAAGAAAATTCACATGAAATTACTACAAGTCCAAGTACCCGATTTCCGTGTTTTGAAAGATGTTGATATTAAGTTTGATAGAAGGTTTGTCCCTAATATCTTTCCTTTAGGAAGCCTCAATGGAGGTGGTAAAAGTACACTTTTACAATTAGTTTTTGTGTTATTACATTGTTGCACAAATCCAGAAAGAAAAATTTTTATAAAGAATTTACTACATGGCTTTACACTTAATGATGACTCTAGTGATAGAGTATTAGCTATCATCAAAATTTGGGATGGTGAAAAAGAAGTTGAAATTAAATTTCTAGCTTGTCATAACACTTGTATCGAAAATATATTAAAACAAGATCATGAATACAAAAATAATGAAGACTGGAAATTATCTAATTTTGAAAAACTAGAAAATATCACTAAGAATATTTATAAAACAGAACAAGATATTGAACAACTAGAAAAAGCAATTAATAAATTAGAAATTCATGAAAAGCTAGAAAATGATGATATTAAGCACAGACGATTCCAACAAGTAATGCGTGAATTATTCTATAATAATATAATATCCTCTAGAATAAGAAGATTGCCAGTTGCAGATTTTAAAGAAGAAGTTGAAGAAATGCTTGATTCATATCAACTAAATCTTGATGAACTTTCGCAGGAAAAAGAAAAAATAGATATTGTATTGCAAAAAATATCCACATACTTGCATGAAAAAAACATTATATATATATGTAATTATTCTTCAGGAATTAATACTGAAGAAAATGAATTTGTATTATGCCAAATTGGTGATAATTTAGATATCAATAAAGCAGAAGCATGGTTAGATGAAATATCAAATAAAGTATTCTTAGCTGCTCCTATTAGTCAAGTTTTTCTATTTACTCATCACGAATACAGAAGACGATTCTTTGAACAAAATGGTGATAAAAATTATGATTCAGAATTAAAAATGTCTAAATTGAAACTACCAGGATTTTTTACTTATGATTTTGCTCAACCGATGATTACAGTATTCACAAATGCTATAAATGAAGATTACAGAGATGCTATAAAAACTGAAGGTGAGTATGGTAAGCGATATAAAGCATTATTAGATGATTTGAATTCATTCTTGGTTTATAAAAAAGTAAATATTTCTACAGATTTATCCAAAATCATCTTCCAGTTAGACACAAATGATGAAAATATTAAACTTTATCCTGAAGATTTAAGTCATGGTGAATTAAAAAGATTGAGCATTTACTTATGGATAAAGTATAATAAAATCGAAGATGCTATTGTTCTCATGGATGAAATTGAAATAGGATTTCATCCAGATTGGCAATATGAAATAATTAGAGATTTAGAAGAATGGTCTCCTAGTAATCAATATATTCTAGCAACTCATTCTTATCAATTATGTCGAGCGCTTACACCGGCTCATATCAGGGAATTAGAACCAAAACTTATCAAATCAGATAATAATATTCCACTATGAATACTTATCAAAAAAAACTAATGCAACATTGTAACGAAATTATGGGAAATCCAAACATTAGACAGAGAATTGTTGTTTTGTGTGAGGGTCAAGGTAGTATTTTAAACTTAAGTGATGAAACAACAGTAAATTACGGAAAAATGAAGCAAATGCCAGATGCAGATTTTTATATAAAATGCATTCCAAAGACATGGAAAACATACAAACCAGAATTTTTTAATTGTCAAGGTAGAACAGGTGTTATAGATACTTATTTTAAGCTTTTAGAATTACATGAAGAAGGTAGTAGAGAGTCATACTTAAATCCTGATAAGCTTTTTGCTATAGTTGATTTAGATTTACAGTCCCAAAATATTGATAATTACGGTTTCTCTAATACAGAAGAAATTTTCTTAAATCTTTATCACCAAGGTCAAATTAATGAGGAAAATGCCAGAAATCATCGTATTTGGGTGACGGGATTAATTCACAAAGAAGCATATTTTATCATACCTGAACTGCAAGAAGTCTTTAATAATTCAATATATTCTCCACAGTATAATGGTAAAAAAGTTATTCTTGAAGATATTTATATTACTATGGCAGATGCTATTATTAAGTGTAATGATTTAGAAAATAATTTATCAACCGTCTCTAATCGCATTAGTCATTGTTCAGAATTAGATTGTACAGATTTAGAAAAGTTACGTGATTCCTGGAAAGAACAGTTTGAAAATTCTCCAGATGAAATACGCAAAAAGGAGTTAATTTATGCATTATTAATGCTTAAAAAAGTTAAAGTTAGGGATAAGAAAACTAAAGAGGATTATTGGGAAGACATTAAACCACCAAGTGATTGGACTAATACAGAGGAGGTATTTAGGGATCAATTATTAGGGGAAATAGCTAAATTTTACTCAGAACAGAGTAATTATGCTAAATATCATATTCCTGCTTTTATGCAATTTTTAAAACATTTTTCTACTTTGAATTGATTTTGTCCTATTCTCTCCTTTCCCCCGCAGTCCGAATCAATTCACCTATCAAAGCGACAATTGCAGTCATAGAAATTAACATCACGCTTAAAGCATTAATATCCGGTTTGACTCCCGTTCTAATGCGGCTAAATATTTCCATTGGTAAGGTATTAGTACCACTTCCCGCAGTAAAACTGGCAATTAAAAAATCATCCAAACTCAACACAAATGCCAATAAACACCCAGAAATAATTCCTGGCATTAATTGAGGTAATAAAACTAAAATAAAAGCTTGTGTTGGTGTCGCACCTAAATCTAAAGCTGCTTCTTCCAAATGGGGATTAATATTATTCATCCGCGCAGACACTACCAAACCAACATAGGATAGACAAAATACGATATGGGCGGCGATAATAGTCCATATACTCAAAGGAATAGCAAAGGCTGCTAAACATACTAGAGTAGAAACTGCGATCGCAATATCAGGAATTAATAACGGTAAATAAGCAATTCCCTGATATAATTTCTTACCAGGAAAGTCATAACGTGCCAACCCCACAGCCATTAATGTTCCCATAACGGCGGAAACTCCCACAGCAGAAAAAGCCACCACCAAACTATTATATAACCCCGATAAAATCCGGTCGTCATTCAACAATTTTCCGTACCATTCCAGGGTGAAACCTTGCCATGTAGCACTGTAGGGGGACTGATTAAAACTATAAAAAGCCAGTACCAGGATAGGTAGGTACATAAACACAAATATGATCAGTGCAAAAACCACCTGCCATGAAATACGCGGTTTATTTATTTTTTTGTATATATTCATGCTGCTTAATCAATGCAAATATTTGGTTATCGTGTCATACTATACTGATTTTTTTGTTCTCAGTCAAGTTAAAAATTACAACCATGATGATTATATTATGTCTAATTTATTTCTTAAGTATCAGACATTTACATTACCTCAGGTAGACAAAAAATATCAAATATAAAACATAAGATTTGGTAGTAATCATAAAGAAGGGTGGTTTTTATATTTTTAGCTATTTCTGCGTTAGTTATTTTATTTATTCATCAACTAACTAGAAATAGAAATCTGATATCTTAGGAGATTGACATGAAAATTGCTCAGGTTTCCCCACAGTGGGAGAGAGTACCCCCACCAGCTTATGGTGGCATAGAATTAGTAGTGGGGTTATTAACTGATGAATTAGTCCGTCGAGGACATGAAGTGACATTATTTGCATCAGGAGATTCTTTAAGTTTAGCCAAATTAGTATCAGTGCATCCCCGCGCTTTAAGGCTAGATCCTACAATTAAAGAGCCGGCTATTTATGAAATGCTGCTATTAGCTTCAGTTTATGAACAAGCAGAAAATTTTGATATCATCCATTCTCATGTAGGACTAGGAGCGCTAGTTTATGCCAATTTAGTCAAAACTCCTACAGTTCACACTTTACATGGAATTTTTACTCCCGATAATGAAAAAATCTTTAAATATGGCAAAAAACAGCCTTATATTAGTATTTCTAATTCTCAAAAAGAACCCCGGCTAGGATTAAACTACGTAGACACTGTTTATAATGGCATTGATGTTAGTAGTTATGAATTTTATCCCCAACCAAATGAACCATCTTATTTAGCTTTTTTAGGGAGAATGTCCCCAGAAAAAGGACCACATTTAGCAATTGAAATTGCTAAAAAAACTGGTCGGAAGTTAAAAATAGCAGGTAAGGTAGATTTAGTAGACTTGGAATATTTTGACCAAAAAATTAAACCACATATTGATGGTAAACAAATTGAATATTTAGGGGAAGCCAATCATCTGCAAAAAAATGCCCTTATGGGGGGTGCTTATGCAACTTTATTCCCCATTACTTGGCGAGAACCCTTTGGATTAGTCATGGTAGAATCAATGGCATCAGGTACACCTGTAATTGCCATGCGAATGGGTTCAGCAGAGGAAGTGATTGTTGATGGTGAAACAGGTTTCCTTTGTAATAATGTGGCAGAATGTATTCATTCTCTTGACAAAATAAGTAACTTAGATCGTTACGCTTGTCGTGAATATGTGGACAAAAATTTTAGCGTTCAGCACATGACTGATGGTTATGAAGCCGTTTATCGCCAGCTAATTGCCGAAAACTTAGCTCAACAAAATGGTTTTCCCCGCAATGCTTTAGTTACTTAGGAACGCAAATTTAATAACCTGCAATTCTGATGTAACCTGGAATGGTGCGTTACGCTGTCGCTAACACACCCTACTTTTGCACCTTATTTAATTCACATTCCTTAGTAGGGGTGGCAATACTTGTCGGTTAAGGAAATGTAGGTTGGGTTGAGCGACAGCGAAACCCAACAAGATCCTTGATAATGTTGGGTTATGGCTAATAGACATCTCCGGTAAAGATTGTAGAGACGTTCCATGGAACGTCTCTACAGGGGTTTCATGTCACGCATATTTAATTTTCACCAGATGTCTAATGCCTCCGGCGATAGCGAAGCGCTGCTGCAAGCAGTTCGCAGGGATACGCCACACTATGGCTAACGCCTCCCGCCAGGGAACGTTTACGTTCCACAACCCAACCTACCGGATAATGACTTTTTAGGCTTAACCGAGCAGTATTGGTAGGGGTGGGGTTTCCCCAACCCAATTTCTAACTCCCCTTCTATTTCCTGACTCCTGACTCCTACTCTAAACAGCTTTTTGATGTCTGACTTCAACAACTGTATGCACATTCCCACGAGGGGTAAAATCTGTTTTCACAGTAATTGCTAAAGGATCACAAGCTGCAACTAGATCATCTAAAATTTGATTGGCTGTTTCTTCATGGGAGATATAGCGATCGCGGTAGCTGTTAATATAAAGCTTGAGCGCCTTCAACTCTACTACCTTTTCATCTGGAATGTATGTAATATAAATAGTCGCAAAGTCAGGATAACCGGAAAAAGGACATTTACAAGTAAATTCCGGTAAAGTAATATTAACGTCATAGCGTCTGCCAATGCGGGGGTTAGGAAATGTAATTAATTTCCCTTCCGCAATTTCGCGTTCACCATATTTCATTTCTGGACTTGCTGGAGATACAGTTTCAGGTGCAAGGTTACTCATTATGTTAATAAAAAGAAATGCAGAGATTGACAATTATTAACTTAACAGTTTTTAACATTTCTCCCCAGCTTCATGAGTTACCTACTCAATTTCTTTTTCCCAATCTGGACAACTTTCATCATCCCAACCATGAGGGTGCATACCACAGACTAGCAAATTACCACTGTAAACCTGTCCGTGATAGTTACTACAACCAATACAAGCAGCATTTTTTTCTAGTGTAGCTTCTACTGTGTATGGAAAACCAGGATCTATATCTTCGGATATGTCCCCTAATTCCCAATAAATTTCCAAAAACGGTTCGGTCAATTCCTGTAAAAACTGTTCGTGCAAAGTAGCGAAGGTATCAATATCAGCCACTAATGCGTTTTGTACTTCTTCAGTAATTTCTTCCGTAATCTCAAAAAAAGCGTCTACCATATCATTTATCTCTAGGAAGAACTGCTCTACTTCATCAGTCACGGCTTCAATCATGCCTATTAAGTCTTTTTGCCACTGTTCCATAACTTGTACTCTAAAAGGCTAAAAACATGACGCTTAACACCGCTTGACTGGAAGCTATCGAGTTTACGGTTGGTAATTGCAACTGAAACCATCTTGGGTACAGCGTCATTTTTCGATAATTACGAGAATTACAGCGATTTCCAATCATATAAGGTACATCTTAGCCCCCTCATCGCTTGCGGGGAGGGGGTTGGGGGTGGGGTTCTTGTTCCGGGTTTGATGACAATTTGCTGTAAATGTTCCTGATACCCACAGTAAAAAATTGCTTTTTACGGTTCACGTTGCAGCCGTTTTAACTCTTCCTGTAGTTCTAGCACTTGATTGCGTAGTTGATCTACATTATCGCCATTTTCTTTATTTTCTTTTGTCGTCTCTTTCACCCTTGGTTCTTCGTCAACCTCTAAAATTTCAATCCGACGAGGTTCGGAAGGGGCTGTTTTTTCAGGCGTTTGTCCAGAGGTTGATTGCTGTTGGGCTTGCTTCATCATATCTTCGACAAAGCGGCGAGCCTCTTCTGTGTTCATCTCACCTTTGGCTACCATTTCATCTGCCAATTTTTGAAATTGCGATCGCAATTCGGCTAACTTCCCCCCAGCTTTTTCGCCAGCGTAAGAGGCTAACCCCACACCAAGATAAAAAGCTTTTTGTACAATATCTCCAAAACCAGGCATTGCTGCTGAAAGCTCCTACAAATAAGGCGACCCGGAGACTACGCCTACCACAAGCATCCCTTATTGCTGCTACCTTCCGGTCCTGACAAAGTTTGGGCGTTGAAGTTGCATAGATCCAGGTCTTCCATCATCATAACACGAAAATTCAAAATTTGTGGACTATTCCACAACAATTCGCCATTCAAATAATTGATAACTGACACAATCGTTCTGTACCAAGGGGTCAGCCAATACTATTGCTTGTGCCTCATCCATTGATGCCGCCTCAAATAACATCATTCCACCACCCTTTTGCGCCCAATAACCTGTTTTAGCTTTGTGTCCTTTAGTAATCAACTCTTGTACATAGGCTCTATGGGCAGGTACATATTGGTCAAAGGTGGGTTTCTCAACCTTACCAGTTTCAATTTTGACAAACCAAGCCATATCTTCAGATGAGATTTTAAATGAATAATTTCTGATTTATCACAAAATATCATGATTTGTTATCGTATTTGCGCTGATTCATATATTTTTATGATTTATGTAATATTTCATAGCCACACGCTACCCATTTACACATCCATCCTGTATAATTATTTAGTAAAAGTAGGAGAATTAAATGAGTCGCTTTTTCGTTGCCCTCTTACCACCACAAAATATTCAAGAATATGCAAACGAAATTAAACAGTATTTTGCAGATAAATATGCCTGTTATAGTGCCAAAAAATCACCCCCCCATATTACCTTACAGCCGCCCTTTGAATGGGCAGATTATTCCCTATTGAGTTTAGAAACATCCTTGGAAGCATTCGCTATTCAACAGCAACCAGTTTCCGTGACATTCAACGGGTTTGCTGCCTTTCCGCCTCGTGTTATATACATGGATGTAGTCAAAAGTCAACCACTTTTGAATTTACAAACAGATTTAGTTACACATCTAGAAACCAAATTAGGGATTATTGATGAAGTCGGAAAAACTCGCCCCTTTATCCCCCATCTCACAGTAGCATTTCGGGATTTAACAATGGAGAACTTTCGGACTGCTTGGCCAGAATTTGTCCAGCGTCAGTTTTATTCTGAATGCACAGTAACTCATTTAACTCTACTCCTGCATGATGGCAACTGCTGGAATATTAAATCAAAATTTCCGTTTCTACCATCCGGCAAATGATGCTAAAATTTGTGAGATTATCTAGAAATTTACTAATAATTTGTTAAGTTTTTAAAATTCAGTTGAATTAACTGGAAATGACTGTAATAATGATTCTATTGCTGAGAAAAGACAATTAGTAAATATCAAAAATTCATTCACAAAAATGGATGGAAATTGTTTACTTATTGTTATAGGTAAAAAGTAAGTTTTAAATTTGCTTTTTCTTAATTATTAAACTGATTAAATCCAGCCCACAGAATAACACAATGCCTAGCAAATTAAATCTCAATAGTGGTGAAACTCTCCAAAAAGGTGCAACAGGATCACAAGTTAAACAACTCCAAGAAATCTTAAAAGCACTGAATCTAAATCCAGGAACAATAGATGGTGATTTTGGCAATAATACTGTCAAAGCCGTTAAACAATTTCAAAGTCAAAAAGGGCTTGAAGCAGATGGTGTAGTCGGAAAAAATACTCAAAATGCTTTAAATAATGCTCTTGGACAAGCAACAACAAGCGCAGCATCATCTATATCATCTCCAACTTCTAGCGTTCCCACAAAAGGTTTTGGTGGGACAACTGGAAAACTACCACTTCCAGGTGTTCCTCTCATCAAAGAATTTGAAGGTTGTTATTTAAAGGCCTATCCAGATCCTCTCAGTGGTAATTTACCTATCACTATTGGTTGGGGTACTACTAAAAAAAGAGATGGTAGTAACTGGAAATTAGGTGAAAGCATCACTCAACAAGAAGCAGATGATTTATTGATGCTTCAGTTGGAAAATAGCTATCTCCCACCTCTGCAAAAAATTCCTGTTTGGAATGAATTAAACGCCAATCAACAGGGTGCTTTATTGAGTTTTGGTTATAACTTGGGTGCTAACTTCTATGGTAGTTCTAACTTCTCAAGCATGACTAGAGTTTTGAGAGATAAAAAGTGGGATGAAATTGAAGAAACTTTTCTAAAATACAGAAATCCTGGTAGCAATGTAGAAGCAGGATTGAAACGGAGAAGACAAGCAGAAGCTAAACTATTTTTAACTCCTGTTAGCTAAATATTAAATTCAATCGGAGACGTTCTATAGAACGTCTCTACATTCAAAAAATACTAATTACTTACCATTGGGACGTTGAATAATCGTTTCTACTATTCGTCGTTTTGCTTGTGGATCAATTCCTACCAAACGCACATATTCACCGTTATATTCAGATAAACAAGATTCTAAAGTAGAAATAGCATCGGAATGGGCATCAATATTAAAAGAACCGCAACTTTGCCAAGAACCTGTCCGAAACCGTCGTTCATCAACGTGTTCAATGCCAATTTTACAACCTTGAGATAAAATTTGGCGAACTTGTTCTTGAGTTTCTAAACTTAAATGAGTAGGTTGATTAATTGTAGGTTTGCTAACTGGACTTTCCACAACAGGTAAACTTGCTTGAGACGCTTTACCGCGATTTAAACGATTATATTCATCTACTAAATGAGAAGTTTCTACCCGTTTTTGTTCACCAACCATAAATTTACCAGACTCAATTAAATGAGAGAGTGTAAAATCTGGCTTTTTAAATGCTGGTGGACCTTCTAAACTATTAACAACTCGTAAAGAGACATTTTCAAAGCCAATTTGATGGATAAAGTTACGAATTTGTTCATCATAAATCCGAGAACGCAAAGCACTAAAAAAGTCAATAGATTGATGGGGAAAAGTATCAACTAATTGGGCAATTTCTCGTTCTGAAAGTCCATCAGGTGCAAAAATTCCCCCCACAATTCCTATTTTATCATCGCGGTTTGGTTCCCAATAAAATTTATCCATTCTCCCATCACGAATTAATGGTGCATAGAGAGTAGAAAAATCATTGCCAGTCACAATAATTGGTACACGACATAAAGGATTGGAATCATAACTTCCCGGTAACTGCACATCTGTGGGATTATCAGCAATATTCATCAATGTAGCATTTACCAATTGAGTATTTACTGTATATTGAGTTCCTTCGTCAAAACGTCCCGCACCGGCATCTAAATCATTAATCATCAGTACGCACATTTTCCCTCGTACCTTGATTAATTCTGCTGTTTCCCGATAACGCAGACGTATCAATCGCGCTGGATCTCCTGCATCTGGACTTTCTAATTCTCCTCCAGATATTAAGGTGACTTCGATACCCATTTTTTCAAAGACTAATTCGCATTGAAAAGTTTTCCCCTCACCTTTGCGTCCATGAATACCTAAAATTAGAGGAACGCGAATCCCAGGAATATTTAAGAAGTTTTTGGTGATATGAACTGCAAGTTTATCAAGAAAACTAGGCGCAATGTAGTAACTCATAGAATGTATCCCTGGTTATGTTTTATTTGTTAGTTGTCAGTTGTTAGTTGTCAGTTGTTAATTATCTAAGTCACTTTCGAGAACAGAGGCTAAAACTTGTTTTGTGTTAGTTTGAAATTCTGTAACATTGACTCGATTCAAAAACCAAATTGATATCAACATTCCCACAGCTTCTAATAGAAATACCATGCCATAAGCTAAGACCAAATTATCGGGTAAAAACTTGCGTCCTAAATCTAAAACAGTACCACCAATTACCGTAGCAATGCCTCTAGATAAAGACTGGGCAAGTCCCCAAGCACCAATAAATGTACCTGCGGCTTCAGCAATTGTTAAGTCTAACATTAAAGTAACGGCTGCGGTAGTGACAAAACCAGTAGATAAACCAAATAAAACTAAAGTTGATTTTAGGAGAGATGGATTTGCGGAAAATCCGGAAAACCCTATTAATAAAGCGGCAACTGCTACTAAAATACAACCTAACTTTATAGTCCTTTTTTTACCCAAACGGGGAACAATGAAAAAACCTGTGATTCCATAGGAAATTAATATCCCTGTACCGTAAAAAACGTTGAGTTTGGTACTTTCTGCTAGGGGCATTTTAAATACTTGCCCTGCATAAGGTTCTAAAATGGGATCTTGCATAAACAAGCTAATAGTCATCACTAATAAAAATGTGAAAAATAAGCCTGTTTGTGGACTAGCTGTTAAAATTTTCCAAGCACCTTTTAAGGTGATACCATCTTCCCGATTTCCTTTATTAGCACGGTTTAAGAAACGGGAATATTTGTTTTCAACTCCTACAGTTGCCACAATTGCTAAACTAAAAACGATGCTGGGAACAATTATAAATAGACGATTAATTGCCGCTTGTAAAGTTTCTAGAGGTGCGTTTGTGCTTAATTCCTTTAATAAGCTGGAACTGATAATTGCCCCTACTATAATCCCTACCATTAACATTGACCAAACAATCCCCACAACTTGGGAACGGTTGTCTTCTTCGGAAATATCAACTAATAAAGCTGCAAATGCTGTACCACTAGCGCAAATGGCTAAACCGTAAATTGCGAATACTAACCCTAAAACTGCTGTCCAACCGATAGTTTGGGTAGTCCATGTCCACTTATCACCAATATTAGCCGCATTTAACTGCCACATTACTTGTACCGCTAAAAAGGCGGCGATCGCAAATATTCCTGCTCCTCCCCACACATAAGCCGTGCGATGATAACCTAAGAAGGGTTTAGCGTCGGACATTTGCCCAAATAAAATCCTTGTCGGTGCTATAAAATAAGGTATTGCTAATACTAAACTACCTATAGTTGCCGGAACTGCGATTTCCTGAATCATGACGCGGTTAAGCACTCCCAGAGTCAAGATAGACATCATACTCAACCCCATTTGAAACAATCCTAGCCGAAACATCGTCAAAATATTGACTTTGGGGATAGAGAAGGATTGAGTTGGGGTGTCCAATGTATCATCCATTGCCATAGCTGCTTTTTTGTCTTGTTTTCTAAATAGTAGCACCCTCGGTATGTTTCCAAAATCAAAAATGAATTCTATATGATCTCAATTAAATGGTAAATTAATTTTAGAATCATCACATTTAATTTTCATTAGAATATAATTTTCTCTATGAATAATTCATCAATTAGCATTACTCAGTTATTAGATACAGATTTGGGAGAACTCAGAAAAATCAGTCGAGAAATTTGGTATAGCTACTATTCGACAATTCTCAGTCATGCACAAATCGAATATATGCTCACTAAAATGTATGGAACAGGAGTAATTGAAAACGAAATTCATCACCAAGGAATATTTTATGATCAAGTTTTACATAATTCTGAATTAGTTGGTTATTTATCTTATAGTTCAGAAACGATGAATAATATGAGTTATTTAAAACTACATAAATGTTACTTATTGCCATCACTGCATGGTTTCGGCTATGGTCAAAAGATGTTATTCCATGTTTACCAAAAAGCCCAAGCAATGAACCTAAAACAAATAATCCTCAATGTTAATAAAAGGAATGAAAAAGGCATTAAAGCCTATTCTCGATTTGGTTTTAAAATTATTGATAGTCAGATAAAAGATTTTGGTAGTGGATTTGTATTGGATGATTACATCATGGGTTATGATATTTGAATAATTCAATAATTTGTGATTTACTTCATATCAATAAATTATCCAAATTACAAAAAAAGAGAACAGGGAACAGATAAGAAACTAAAACAATACAATTGAGGGCGGGGTTATAGCTTTTGCAATTTAGTCACTGTCTCCCATTTAAGTGCATACCCTTATATCAGATTGGCAGCACTAAACATGAAAAATTATTAATTAATTCTAAAGTTTTTGGATTCTCAAGATGTTTCCTTGTACGGTTATCAACGCCAGAAATCTCTCCCTATTTCCACCCTAACCAAGAAAAGAAGCGGTAGATTAGAGATAGTGTCACTTCTTCAAAACCGGAGAGGTGATCATAAAAATACAGTTGTCTCCATAAATGTGTTATGAGTAAAAAAATACAAGGATTCTTCAAACCCCTATTTAAAACCGTCTTTATCCTTAGCTTAGTGCTAACTTTAGCTTTTAGTCATGCTAATGATGCCTTAGCAGCCCGTAGTGGCGGCAGAATTGGCGGTGGTTCTTTTAGAATGCCTTCTAGCCGCACTTATGCACCTCGGACAAGTATGCCAGGTAATGGCGGCTACTATGCCCCTTATGGTGGTGGTTTTGGATTTCCGTTTCTTTTACCCTTATGGGGTTTCGGCGGTGGTTTTGGTGGGTTGTTTGGGATATTGATCTTTTTTGCAATGGCGAATTTTTTAGTCCAAACCTTTCGCCGTGTCACCAGTGGAGAAACCGAAGAAGTCAGCTATAGCAGCAATCCCTCCGTGTCTGTCACCCGGTTACAAGTTGGTTTACTAGCCCAAGCAAGAGATTTACAACCCGAACTCAATCGCATTGCGGAAACTGCTGATACCAATAGCCCCGCAGGAAGAAGCGAAGTTTTACAAGAAGCTAGTTTGGCTTTATTGCGTCACCCTGAATACTGGGTATATGCAGGTGGTGGAACTCAACAAGCAAAACTAAATTCCGCAGAATCTCAATTTAATCGGTTGTCTTTAGCCGAACGCAGTAAATTTAGCGAAGAAACTCTCTCTAATGTCAATAACCAACTCAAGGCTGTTTTAAGTAAAGAAGCTTTATCTGGTGAAGATAATCCCACTCGTTTGATTAGTGAAGGACCAGGAGAATATATTATCGTCACCTTATTAGCAGCGACTTTGGGTAAATGTGAAATTCCCGCTATTAATAATGCTGATGATTTGCGTCAAGCCTTACGTCAAATTGGTAGTCTTTCCGGTGAACAACTGTTAGCAATTGAAGTTTTGTGGACTCCCCAAGTAGAAGGAGATACACTGACATCAGATGATTTGTTTGCGGAATATCCTGATTTGAAATTGGTTTAATTGAGGTTTAGGGCTGAAAACAGTTAGAAGTGACTTGTAATCGAAAATTGCGACATTCGTTTTAAGATTATTTATGTCACAATTGAGGAAACTACCATTTATAATCCTACTGCTGTACAAGCCCTAACCTGTCTGAGGGTTTGTGAAATGCTGTCTAACCGCCTTCTAGACATCCACTTGGTTCGATTTGATGAAATTGAGCGATATGTATACATTCTTGCAGGCGATGAAATGGAAATTTTAATCTTCCCTGAAGGAAATTGGAGGTTTAATGATGAAACCTAATTTTGTTCAAATGTCGAGGTCTGAGTTGAAAGACTATGTACGTAGACATCCCCGTGATTGGGAGGCTTTGAATATTCTAGTGAGTCGTCGTACTCCTGATTCAGAAGCTACATGGTATGCGCCAATGGTGACAGCAGAAGGTATACCAATAGAAGAAAATGTCCGGTTAGCAGAAGAAGCTATTCAGGAACGAATTACCTTAGAGAACCAAAAAAGAGTCCATTAAGAGTATAAACAATTTCAAACTCTTACTCTCTGCGCCTCTGCGTGAAACGAACTTATTTCGGAAACTGTCCTTCTCGCACTTCCACAGCATAATCTTGTACAGCTTTGGTGATTGTTTCTCGTAAGTTTGTATAAACCTTAGCGAATGGTGGTTGTTTTTCCGAAAGTCCGAGAATATCAGAAGTGACTAATACTTGACCATCACAGCTAGAACCTGCACCGATGCCGATGGTAGGAATACGGAGTTTTTCTGTAATTTGCAGTGCTAGTTTTGTAGGAATATGTTCTAATACTATCGCAAAAACCCCAGCTTGTTCGAGAGCGATCGCTTCATGAAAAATTCTCTCACCTTCTTCCTGGGTTTTTCCCTGTTGTCGTAACCCTAATTGATGAATTGATTGGGGTGTTAATCCCACATGACCCATAACCGGAATCCCCGACTGCACTAACCGGGTAATGGTTTCCACCATTGCGGGATAGCCACCTTCTAATTTCACCGCTTGCGCCCCCGTTTCTTTCAACACTCTACCGGCGGAGTGCATAGCTTGGGAAATACTTTCTTGATAAGTCAAAAATGGTAAATCAACTACCATTAAAGCATTTTTGACCCCACGCCGCACGGCTTTAGCATGATGGATCATTTCATCCAAAGTTATTGGTAAAGTAGTTTCATAACCAAGGACGACGGCAAGAGAATCACCAACTAGGATAAAGTCTACACCAGCTAGATCCAAAAGTTGAGCGATCGCATAATCCCAGGCAGTTAACGCAACAATCGCCCGTCCCTGTTGTTTCCATTGAGTTAATTGTTGGGTAGTAACTGCCATAAAGAATTGATCACTGATAATTGTCAATTGTTAATTGTCAACTGATAATTGTCAATTAAGTAAGTAGGTGGGCGTTAAAAATTGTCGTTGGGGCAAGGGAACAGGGAACAGGGAACAGTCCTAATATTACTTTCTCAAATTCGAGACTATTCTTATCTCCTTCTAATTCTTCCTCCTGACTCCTGACTCCTGACTCCTATTTCACATACCGACCAAAACCAAAATGAGGTTGAGCCGTACCCACTGAAGGCATTAACCAAGCTAAACCCTCCGTTGTTCCCACCCATAACTTATTACCAATATCCGGTGCCAAAGTCAAAACTCGACTAGAAGGCAGTCCCGTAACTTGGTCTAAGACTGCCCCCGTATATGGGTTCAATCGCAGCAAACCATTATTAGTACCCACCCACACACTACCATCCTTGGCAAACCTAACTGATGTCACGTTGCGTCCACGTAGGGGAGTCACAGACCTTAACACAATACCATTTTTGGGGTTAATCACCAACAATTGATTTGGCATACCCGCCCAAATTAACCCCTGGGGACTAATAGCCAAAGTTTGGACAGTTCCCCCCGGTAGATTTTGGATTCTCTTCATCAGTAAAGCACTAGAAGTATTCACCTTGACTATTCCCTCCAGCGTCCCCGCCCACAATTGACCGTCAGCATCTAAAGTCATCGCATTAACACTGACACCGGGCATATTTTTAACCGTCGTCATAATTAAACCTTGGTCGGGACTAACCAGAGTCAATCCAGCATCAGTTCCTACCCATAAATAGCCGCGTTTGTCAAGTAACAGTGATAATACTCGTTTGGAGGGTAATAATAAATTCTGGGCTGTAATTTGACTGGTTTGGGGGTCTACTCTCGTTAAACCTTCATTATTTCCCACCCACAAACGCCCTACCTTATCTTGGACTAAAGCACTAATCGCAATATTTGGTAAACTCACACGGGAAATAACCCTACCTGTATTGGGATTAATGCGTGATAATCCGCGCCACGAACCTACCCACAGATTACCAGTGAAATCTCCCAATAAGTTACTAATGCGATAATCTACTGGTGTTTCTCCCTCTTGCAATTGTCTCTCGTTAGGTAAGGGTTTGATTCGTTCTGGTGGTGGTGCAACTTCATAAGTGGGGGTAGATTTGGATTGATTAAGACTGGGATTGTTGTCTTTATTCTCAACCTTTTGGGCTGTAGCTGGTGTGACTATGCTTGGTAAGGCGATTAATCCCAGCAAGGCGGACATTATTAATAAGTTAGTATGCTTGTGAAATAAAGTCACGGTGATATTCCTTTCTAGTTAATTCTACTAAGTTTTTTGAGTTTTATTAATACCATAATAGATGTATATTTTAAATATGGTATAGTTATTAGGTAGCATAAAATCGTTCACGAAGTGTGGCGTATCCATGCGGGAGCCGGAGGCATCAGCCGTAACAAACATTTTAAATTAGTATTAAAAATTACATTATTTGACAACAAAGCCCTGACATCATTAGCTCTCTAGAGTTTAGATATACACATTTGTAAATCAATCTTAATAAAATGTTAAATCTTTATGTAATAACAAATTTAAATATATCAATTAACAAAATTCGCAAAATAACTTATTGAATTATTGATATATTGTGGGGTAAGCTACAAATTCCGTGATGTGCAGTTTCTTCTTTTCTTGCTCATCCCCTGATTAAACTTGTCTTCAGGAAAAATGCCTCATGATCCCTCCTTACCCGCTTTAGGTAAAGACATCAGGAAAAAAAAGAGAATTGCAGCAAACCAGCCTTATATCTGGAATGCGGCTTTCAGGCAAAATTCCGCAGACGGCTTGTAAAGCCGATTTAGTCGGGTATGCAAACTCAAGATGAAAAGATTTTGTATTTCTGGGACGAAAAATAACAGCGTCAAACAGTACGTCTGAAACATGGTAAACAACTTGTTGCGGTGATTGTGACTGCAACTTAATTTGTGCAGCAGTAATACTGCCACCATAGAAATTGATCGCCCCTAAGTATAAGCAAAACTTATAATTTCATTAAGAATGAATTAAGAGTAGGAATGAGAAGAAGTGGCACATAACGTGATTTGATAGTAGAAAGAAAGACTTCTTGGAAGAAAAATATGTCTTACGCGCAAACTAAGACTCAGGCTAAGTCTGGGTACCAAGCTGGGGTTAAAGATTACAGACTAACTTATTACACACCTGATTACACTCCTAAAGATACAGATTTATTGGCAGCTTTCCGGATGACTCCCCAACCCGGAGTTCCTCCTGAAGAAGCTGGTGCGGCAGTAGCTGCTGAGTCTTCCACTGGTACATGGACAACAGTATGGACAGACTTGCTCACCGACCTAGATCGCTACAAAGGTCGTTGTTACGACATCGAACCAGTTCCCGGTGAAGATAACCAATATATTTGTTATGTTGCTTATCCTTTGGACTTGTTTGAAGAGGGTTCTATCACCAACGTACTAACCTCCATCGTAGGTAACGTATTTGGTTTTAAAGCTTTACGGGCATTACGTTTGGAAGACATTCGTTTCCCTGTAGCTTACATCAAGACTTTCCAAGGACCTCCTCACGGTATCCAAGTAGAGCGCGACAAATTGAACAAATATGGTCGTCCTCTGTTGGGTTGTACAATCAAACCCAAATTAGGTCTTTCCGCTAAAAACTACGGACGCGCAGTTTACGAATGTTTACGTGGTGGTTTGGACTTCACCAAAGACGACGAAAACATTAACTCTGCTCCATTCCAAAGATGGCGCGATCGCTTCTTGTTTGTATCTGAAGCTATCAACAAAGCACAAGCAGAAACCGGCGAAATCAAGGGTCACTACCTGAACGTTACCGCTCCTACCTGCGAACAAATGATCCAACGGGCTGAGTACGCTAAAGAACTCAAACAGCCCATCATCATGCACGATTACCTGACCGCAGGTTTCACCGCTAACACCACATTATCTCGCTGGTGTCGTGATAACGGTATTCTGTTGCACATTCACCGTGCTATGCACGCTGTAATTGACCGTCAGAAGAACCACGGTATCCACTTCCGCGTATTAGCTAAAGCCCTCCGCTTGTCTGGTGGTGATCACATTCACACCGGTACAGTAGTTGGTAAGTTAGAAGGTGAACGTGGTATCACAATGGGCTTCGTTGACCTATTGCGTGAAAACTACATCGAGCAAGACAAGTCTCGTGGTATTTACTTTACCCAAGACTGGGCTTCTTTACCCGGTGTAATGGCAGTTGCTTCCGGTGGTATCCACGTATGGCATATGCCCGCGTTGGTAGAAATCTTTGGTGATGACTCCGTACTACAATTCGGTGGTGGTACTCTCGGACATCCTTGGGGTAACGCTCCTGGTGCTACAGCTAACCGCGTAGCTCTAGAAGCAGTTGTTCAAGCTCGTAACGAAGGTCGTAACTTGGCTCGTGAAGGTAACGATATTATCCGCGAAGCTGCTAAGTGGTCTCCTGAGTTGGCTGTTGCTTGCGAACTGTGGAAAGAAATTAAGTTCGAGTTTGAAGCAATGGATACCGTCTGATAATTGAGGATTTGGGATTTTGGATTCATAAACAATCCAAAATCTAATAATCTAAAGGGCTGGGTCAAGCATGGATCTAAAGCAAATTGCGAAAGACACAGCCAAAACTCTCCAAAGCTACCTGACTTATCAGGCGTTAAGGACTGTATTGGCACAGCTAGGCGAAACAAATCCTCCTCTAGCACATTGGTTGCAAAACTTTTCCGCTGGGAAAATCCAAGACGGAGAAGCTTATATAGAGGAATTGTTTCTAGAAAAGTCAGATTTGGCATTGCGGATTATGACTGTCAGGGAACATATAGCGGCGGAAGTGACAGAGTTTTTACCAGAAATGGTACTAACTGGCATTCAGCAAGCCAATATGGAACAGCGTCGCCAGCATCTCGAACGCATTACGCAACTAAGTTTATCAAGTCCCAGCCTCGAAATACCAAAGACAGACAATATCTGATTCTAATTTGGATAATTTATCTAATTAGTCAGTCAACCAAGTCATAAAAAATCTCCCCCCACTTATCAAAAACTATGCAAACTTTACCTAAAGAGCGTCGTTACGAAACCCTTTCTTATCTTCCCCCTCTGTCTGACGCGCAAATTGCCAAGCAAGTTCAGTACATTATTTCACAAGGTTTCATTCCTGCAATTGAATTCAACGAAACTTCTGAACCTACAGAACTTTATTGGACAATGTGGAAGTTGCCTTTGTTCGGCGCTAAAACTGCTCAAGAAGTATTGAGTGAAGTTCAAAGTTGCCGTTCTCAGTATGGTAACTGCTACGTCCGTGTTGTCGGTTTTGACAACATTAAGCAGTGTCAAGTTATGAGCTTCCTTGTTCACAAACCCAGCAGATACTAAGAGCTAGTTATACTCAAAACGGCTGGATTGTTTGATTCTAAAGGTAGGGGTTTAGCAGTGCTAAACCCCTACACATCCGGGTTCTTTGTCATTTGGCAAAAGTTTAAATCTCACCCGTGTTTAGTATAGCTAATAGTAATTTGATCAACTAAAAAGAGGGGTAGAGTTTTCTATCTCTCTTTTTTTTAATTTTTGATAGAGAATAGAATTATCGGTTGAGTCGCAAACACAAAGCTAAAGGTGGTAATTATGCAACAAATTACTCTTGATGAAGCTTACTATAATCGCGCAGTTGCTAATTATTTTTTGGGAAATTTTCATGAAGCATTAAAAGACTGTAATGAATCTTTGCAAATTAATTCTAACAATACCAAAACTTTAATAGCAAGGGGTATAGTTTACTCTGCTTTAGGAATAATAGAAGATGCTATTAATAATTACAATAGAGCATTAAAAATTAATCCAAATAGTTATCATGCTTACTTTAATCGGGCAGTAGCTTATTCCATGATAGGAGATGAAAATAAGGCTATATCTGATTATAGCAGAGCATTGCATATTAATCTTTATAAGGCTGATGCTTATTATAATAGAGGAAATTCTCGCTATGCTTTAGGAGATGAACATGGGGCAATAGCTGATTATAATATAGCAGTGGAAATTAATCCTGATAAAGCTGATGCTTACTATAATAGGGGCGAAATTCGTTATGAATTAGGAGATAAATTTAATGCAATTGAAGATTTTAAAAAAGCAGCAGAGATATATAAGCATAAAGGCCAAGAAATAGATTATCAAGATGCTATTGAAAAAATAAAATCATTTTATCAGTCTGAACGAAGAGAGGAAGATAGAGAAAATAAAAATGAAATTAACTTTCATCAAAATTACGTTAGTTATTCATTTGATGTTTTTGTTCAACATCAAGATATGTGGGAACAATTACTTAAAGATATAAAATGTAGTTGGCAAATAGTAAGTAGAAAAAATAAGAAATTTATTAGAATTAGATTCTATGGAACTGATGAAAAATGTTTAATATTGAGTCAAAACTTAGCAGAATATAAAGAATATCATCTTAAAGATATCAAAAGTGATTTTGATACTCATATAAATAATGAAGCAATACAAACAGAAAGTTTGATAGATAATACTGCTCAAGAATTTGATAAGATTGGTGATAATAACTACCCTGTTCAATTCGAGAGAGATAACTGTGATAGTTGGCTGGATTGTGGTTATATGAATGACATCATAAACCCTTATGAAGTATACTAGATATACTTTAGATATAGAGTAGTGTTTATTTGATTTAGTCTCAGGAGATTATTATGCAACAAATTACTGTTAATGAAGCATCTCAACATTTATCTGATTTAATTGAAGCAGCACTTGGTGGTGATGAAATTATCATCATGAAAGATAATCAACCTGTGGTGAAATTAATTCCTGTATTACCAGTTAAAATTCGTCCTAAATTTGGTAGTGCAAAGGGAATGATCAAAATATCTGATGATTTTGATGAACCTTTGGAAGAGTTGAAGGAGTATATGGAATGAAGCAATTAATTGATACTCATACTCTGCTGTGGTTTACTATAGGTAATCCCAGAATTAGCGATAATTTGAGATTACAAATTGAGAATAATGACAATATTTTGAGTATTGCCAGTGTTTGGGAAATGGCAATTAAACACAGCATAGGTAAACTTAATTTGGATATGAGTTTTGATGATTTTGTCGAACAGCAAATAATTGGTAACGGTATTACATTAAAGGAAATCAAGCAACAGCATATTTCAGTTATTGCTCAACTTCCTTTACATCATCGTGATCCTTTTGACAGAATGTTAATTGCACAGGCTATGGTGGAAAATATGCCTATAATAAGTGCTGATACAATTTTTGATGCCTATCCCATACAGCGTTTATGGTGAAAAATAACGCACAATTTTGATATTTCTTTTTTTTAAGCGGAGAGGGTACAGACAACGGTTATGATTTATGAGTATCAAAAATATACTCTATATTAGCAGTCAATGAGCTACTGTATCAATCCCAACTGCCCACAACCGCAAAACACCAGACAGCCCTTATTTTGTCAATCATGTGGTTCTGAGTTACTTTTAGAGGGGTGCTATCGAGTCCTTCGTCCCTTGGGGGGTGGTGGTTTCGGTAAAACCTATGAAATTGATGACTCTGGTACAAAGAAAGTCTTGAAGGTTCTGTTTAATACAGTTCCTAAAGCTATTGAATTGTTTCAACAAGAAGCGGCAGTTTTAAAACAACTCAAGCATCCTGGTATTCCTAAAGTTGAATCAGATGGTTATTTTATTTATTCTCCTAGAGATCAAGAACCCCTGCATTGTTTGGTAATGGAAAAAATTGAGGGGATGAATTTAGAAGAATATATGACTCAACGTAATGATAAAGCTATTAGTGAACGTGCGGCTGTACGGTGGTTGAAACAGATAGTTGAAATTTTACATCAAGTCCATCGACAAAATTATTTTCATCGAGATATTAAGCCACCTAATATTATGCTCCGTCCATCTGGTCAATTGGTATTAATTGATTTTGGCACAGCGCGGGAAGTTACACAAACTTTGATGCAAAAAGTCGCAGGACAGCAAGTTACAGGGATTATTTCCGCAGGTTATACGCCACCTGAACAAATGAATGGTAAGGCTGTTCCGCAATCAGATTTTTTTGCTTTAGGGCGAACTTTTGTTTATTTATTAACTGGTAAATATCCTCAAGATTTTGCGGAAGATTCTCGCACAGGGACGTTAATTTGGCGAGATGATACTGCTGGTATTTCCCAAAAATTATTAGATTTGATTGATTATTTAATGTCTCCATTTCCTGGAAATAGACCGAAAGATACTCAAGAGATTTTATATAGATTATCTAAATTTGAAACTTCCTCACCGGAATTTAAAACCGCTAATTCTTATAATCAATCTTCTAATTATGGTCTTTATGCTAAAACGGTGATACCAGATCGAAATTGTGGAACAAATGGTATCTGTAGTGATTTATGGTATAGTATATCCTTAGTTTTATCTGTAATCTTTACTTGGCTTCATTTTGCATTGGCTGAAAGTTCGGTTAAACAATTAACTTATGGACAAGGTATCTGCAAAATGATTGTGACTGATATGAATGGTCAGAGAATTTCTTTTTGGCGTGCTACTTGGAGATTTTTAGTTAAAATATTGTTGACCTGCTTTACTTTTGGTTTACTTGATCTAATATTTATCCTATTTAATAAAAAGAATCGTTCTTTACACGATATCTTAGCTGGTACTTTAGTTATCAAAAAACCATCTGCATAATTACAAGGTATTCCAGATGTTTTTGGTGCGTTACGCTGATTTAATTGAATCCGCACTGGGTGGTGATGAAATGGATGATTCTGGCACCAAGAAAGTCCTGAAGGTTCTGTTCAATCCCACATTCCGCAGATGTGACTCAGATTATTGATATTTTTGAAAAATCCCAGCCAGGAAAATTTAATCTACCTAATTTTTCTGATTGAGTTTAACGTTATCTGCCAAAAAATATAGCCTATTAATTAACTTAATTTCACGAGTTTTTAAAATAGATTCTCTCTCTCAATTAAAGTAGTAATTTCGGTTAAAATAAACAAGCTTGAAACATGAGTTTTTTTCGT
>NZ_VILC01000017.1:28595-34582 GCF_009712065.1 Aphanizomenon sp. UHCC 0183
GATTTTAAAGATGAGTTTTTTTCTTCATCCTAAAAATCGTTAAATCCTGGAAATCCTGATTCAGACAGTAGGGTGTGTAAGCGTTGCGTAACGCACCAAAATTGATTAAATTTAATCTCATGAATTAATGTGCATTACGTCGCGTTCATAATTTAATCTATATTTCATAATATTTTCCCGCTCCTAACGCACTCTACAAACTAATGTTACGGTAACTAAACCTGGGTTGGTTTCTCGATGTTTACAAATTACGCATTTCATTAAGCACCTTACCAATGGTACATTTTTTGAATATAATATATAAATGTTTATATTGTATCATAGTAGTGCATTACCATGACAGACACACCTAGCAAAATCAGAAGTTTTATTGAATATTCCCGAACATTAAAAGGGGATGAAAAAGGGGAAGCACAGGTATTTTGCGATCGCCTTTTTCAAGCATTCAATCATGAAGGCTATAAAGAAGCAGGAGCAGAACTAGAATATCGGGTAAAAGTAAAAGGAAAATCTACCAAGTTTGCTGATTTACTATGGCGGCCACGATTATTGTTAGAAATGAAAAAACGAGGTGAAAAGCTAGAAAAACACTATCAGCAAGCATTTGAATATTGGCTAGAATTAGTTCCCCAGCGTCCAAAATATGTAATTCTCTGCAACTTTGATGAATTTTGGATTTATGATTTTGACATACAACTGCGAGAACCAGTAGATCAAGTTAAATTGGAAGATTTACCAAGTCGCTTTACTGTCTTAAACTTCCTCTTTCCTGAAAATCGCAAACCCTTATTTAATAATAATCTAGTTGACGTTACACGCAAAGCCGCAGATAACGTCGCACAAGTTTTTAATCGCCTCATTGAAAGAGGAGAAAAACAAGAAATTGCCCAGAGATTTATTCTTCAGTGTGTTGTTTCCTTATTTGCAGAAGATATTGATTTATTACCCAGAGGATTATTTAGTGAATTTTTAGATGATTGTCGTTCTAATCGCATTAGTTCTTATGATTTAATTGGTGGACTTTTTCAACAAATGGGAAGTCAACGCCCAGCCCCTCAAGATAGTCGTTATCGAGATGTACCTTATTTTAATGCGGGGGTATTCTCCAAAGTTGAACCAATCTCACTTACGAGAAGCGAAATTGATCTTTTAGCATCAGCAGCAACAGAACGTTGGTCAAAAGTTGAACCGGCTATTTTTGGGACATTATTTGAATCTAGCATGGGTAAAGAAGAACGTCATGCTTTAGGCGCACATTACACCAGCCCTGTAGACATTCAAAAAGTCATCTTACCTACCATTGTGCGACCTTGGGAAGAGCGCATTGATGGGGCTACTAAGCTCAATGAGTTATTAATACTCAGACAAGAATTAATTAATTTTACAGTTCTTGATCCAGCCTGTGGTAGTGGTAATTTTCTTTATGTTGCTTATCGAGAACTCAAGGGTCTAGAAGCAAAATTACTAACTAAAATTCATGAAAATTTCGGACTGAAAAATAGATTATCTATTGGCACAATGTCCCTAATTAAAACAACCCAATTTCACGGTATTGATATCAAACATTTTGCGGTAGAACTGGCAAAAGTAACTTTGATGATTGCTAAAAAGTTGGCATTAGATGAAGAAAATCAGTTACTTGATGTAGCGCAAATGAGTTTACCCATAGAAATTGATCGCGCTTTGCCTTTGGATAATTTAGATAAGAATATCCGTTGTGATGATGCTTTATTTTGTGAATGGGTGACGGCAGATGCAATTATTGGCAACCCTCCCTATCAATCAAAAAATAAAATGCAGCAGGAATATGGAGTAACCTATGTCCATGAAGTCAGAGAAAAATATGCAGAAGTACCGGGAAGAGCAGATTATTGTGTTTACTGGTTTCGTCGGACTCATGATGCTTTAAAAGATGGTGGACGGGCTGGACTTGTTGGTACAAATACCATCCGTCAAAACTATTCCCGTGAAGGTGGTTTGGATTATATAGTCAATAATGGCGGAACAATTACCGAAGCAGTTTCTACTCAAGTTTGGTCAGGGAGTGCCGTTGTTCATGTTTCTATTGTTAATTGGATCAAAGGTGAAGAACTGAGTCAAAAGAAACTATATACCCAAATTGGAGATGATAAAGATAGTCCTTGGGAAGTTTTAGAAGTAGATAAAATTAACTCTTCCTTATCTAATAAACTTGATGTTACTCAAGCGAAAAAACTTGCAGTTAATGTAAATTCAGGAGCTTGTTATCAAGGACAAACTCATGGACATGAAGGATTTTTATTAACTCCTCAAGAAACTGCTATCATGATCCGACAATCAAAGAATAATGCAGAAGTGATATTGCCTTACTTGATAGGAGATGATTTATTATCAGAAATCCCTCCACTACCACAAAGATATGTTATAGACTTTCATCCCCGTAATCTTATCACTTGCAAGAAATATTCTGCACCATTTAAAAAAATTGAATCAATGGTACTATCAACCCGTGAAAATGCTGCAAAGGAAGAACAAAAGCGCAATGAAGAACTATTACAAAAAAATCCCAAATCTAAAGTTAATAGACATCATCAAAATTTTCTTACTAAGTGGTGGTTACTTTCCTATCCTCGTGCTGAATTAATTGAAAAACTAAATCAGCTTTCTCGTTATATTGTTTGTAGCCGAGTCACAAAAAGACCTATCTTTGAATTTATTGATTTTAGAATCAGACCTAGTGATGCTTTACAAGTATTCCCGTTATCAGATGATTATTCCTTTGGAATTTTACAATCTGACATTCATTGGCAATGGTTTACTACTCGTTGTTCAACTTTAACTGCAAGGTTTAGATATACCTCTGATACCGTTTTTGATTCTTTTCCCTTTCCCCAAAATCCCAAATTATCACAGGTGAAAAAAGTAGCGTTAGCAGCAGTTAAATTAAGACAGTTAAGACAAGAACTGATAACAGAACATAAATTAAGTTTACGCGAACTTTATCGAACCCTAGAATTACCAGGACAAAACCCTCTTCGTAAAGCACAGGAACAACTTGATAAAGCAGTACGTCAGGCTTATGGGATGGAAGGCACGGACGATGTATTAAAGTTTTTGCTAGAGTTAAATTTTGCAGTTGCAGACAGAGAAATAAATAATTTATCTGTAGTAGCTCCTGGTTTACCTCCCTGTGTAACTAATCCCAGCGAATTGATTACAGATGATTGTGTGAAAATGCCAGAGTAGAATTTGGTTTGTTAAAGTTGTGAGCAAATTTATCAGAATCAGGATACTGAGGATTAGAGGATTTACAGGATTATATTTGATGTTGATTTTCATAAAGTTTTGATTTCAAATATCAAATATTTTCTTAATCCTGTACATCCTTAAATCCTGATTCTGACAGTAAATGAAAATAAATATTTTTATACCTTACTTAAAAATTTTAGCTTAAATTAACCTATACACAAAATCATCTATCCTCTTCCTTCGCTTCCTTCGCTCCTTCGTGGTTCATTAACTCTGCGTCCTCCGCGCCTCTGCGGTTCGTTAAAAAAAACAATCCAGGGGCGGACAAACCGCCCCCATTAAAATCAGGTAACACCAAAAACAATCACCAAGCCCAAAACAGCCCCAAAAACGATCAAGGCATAGAATTGAACCCGACCATTTTCCAAGTATTTCAAACCTTCACCACTGACAAGAGTAAAGAAACCCGTGAGATTAACAGCGCCGTCAACAACGCGGAAATCCACTTCCATAACTTGTCTAGCCACACGACGTAAACCGAGGACAAAGATACGATGATAAATGTCATCAAAGTACCACTTGTTCAAAGATAGATCGTATAGCGGTTGAATGTTTTTAGCGATCGCACTAGGATCAATTTTCCGTGCCAAATACATCAGCACAGCCAAAGTAATACCAATCACAGAAACAGCCACAGAACTACCCGCCATAATGTAAAACTCATGGGGGTCAAACTCCGCAGCCTTTTCCATAACTTCCGCCAAAGTTTCGCTAGGAGGAAAGATAAACTGCTCAAAATAATTGGCGTAGGGAGTCCCCACCAAACCAATCAACATCGAAGGAATAGCCAACACCACCAACGGTAAACTCATCGTCCAAGGAGACTCATGAGGCTCATGGCTGTGGGAGTCATGGGAGTGACTTTCCAATTCTCCCTTTTTCATCGCCCCAGGACCAAAATTAGGCACTAATTCTGCTGTCCCTGATTTCTCAGCCAAAGCAGCAGCCGCATTTTTGAGTTTTACCTTGATTTTTTCGTCATTACCCCGGAATTTACCTTCAAATGTTGAGAAATACATTCTAAACATATAAAAAGCTGTAATCCCTGCTGTCACCCAACCAATAAACCACAGGAAAGGGTTAGCAGCAAAAGCCGCGCCTAAAATCTCATCTTTTGACCAAAAACCAGCAAAGGGAGGAATCCCCGCAATCGCCAAGCAACCAATCAAAAAGGTGAAACTTGTCACGGGCATATATTTCCGCAGTCCGCCCATTAAACGCATATCCTGCGCCAATACAGGATCATGACCAACAACTGCTTCCATACCATGAATTACCGAACCAGAACCCAAGAATAGCATCGCTTTAAAATAAGCGTGGGTCATGAGGTGGAATAATCCCGCACTGTAAGCCCCCACACCCATAGCCATCACCATGTAACCAAGTTGGGAAATGGTGGAATAAGCCAAACCCTTCTTGATGTCGTTTTGGGTAATAGCGATAGTTGCCCCCAAAAACGCTGTAAATGCCCCAGTATAAGCAATTACGTTCATTGCGGCTGGGACATTTTCAAATACTGGGTACATCCGGGCAATTAAGAATACACCCGCCGCCACCATTGTCGCCGCATGAATCAGGGCAGAAATAGGTGTAGGACCTTCCATGGCATCTGGTAGCCAGACATGGAGGGGGAATTGGGCAGATTTAGCCACAGGTCCCAGGAAGACGAGAATTGCCAACAGAATAGCGAGGAAATTGCTAATAGAACCGGTTTCTACTAGGTTGGATAGGCGATCGCCCATAACCATAAAATCAAAGCTGCCTGTCGCCCAGAACAGCCCCAAAATCCCCAATAGTAACCCGAAGTCACCGACGCGGTTGGTGACAAATGCCTTTTGACAAGCATCTGCTGCGGCTTTGCGATCATACCAAAAGCCCACTAGCAGGTAGGAACACATCCCCACCAGTTCCCAGAAAATATAAACTTGTACTAGGTTAGGACTGACCACCAAACCTAACATTGAAGAGCCAAATAAGCTGAGATAGGCGTAAAATCGCACATAACCAGGGTCATGCGCCATGTAACCATCGGTGTAAATCATCACCAAAACGGCTACTGTTGTTACAATCACCAGCATTAGAGATGTCAGGTGGTCAATAGTGTAGCCCATCGTCAGGTGAAAATTACCTGCTGATGCCCATTCCAAAGTCCAAAGATAAGGCGCATGGCCTTGAATTTGACTCCACAGTAAAGCCAACGACAGTGCCATAGAAGCCCCCATCAGGGAGATAATGACTATAGCATTTAGTTGTCGTAAGCGGTTCGTCACCTGATTTATCGAGATTAGCCCTAGACCGACCAGTGTTGCTCCCAAAAGAGGTAATACTGGAATCAGCCAGGCATACTGATAGATTACTTCCATCACTAACGCCTACTTTTAGAATTCTGTACAAACAAATGAGAAGATAAAAAAATGGAAATTCAATGGGGTGAGGGTTTGTGTTTGGGATGAAAGACTAGAAATTATTTACTAATCTCTACTACTTGATAGCCCAATACCTTCAAGTTAGCTTGAATTTTCCCACTTCAAACTTCAGTTAACTGAAAATTTTCAGAACTGCTCATAATTGTGACACACACCCTTGAGGATAAAATACCCCACCCGATACCCTTTGGGTGGGGTGTTAAGCATGGTTTTAGATTTGGTTCGTTGTCAGTTGTTAGTTGTCAGTTGTTCGTGGAAAAAATTTTCTCCCCT
>NZ_VILC01000017.1:34682-70892 GCF_009712065.1 Aphanizomenon sp. UHCC 0183
TACTTCCCTACTCCCCTACTCCCCTACTCCCCTGCTCTCCTACCTCCTAACTCCTGACTCCTGACTTCTGACTTCTGCTGTATCTATTTTTTCTTGACTTGTATATGTGAGTCTAATTGCTTCTAAGGCTAGACGTAAATCGTCTTTACTCCGAAAACCTTCTAGTCTTTGTCTAACTATACCTTTTTCTATCAACAGTAAGGTTGGTAATGATTTCAGTCTATAAGTATTTGATAGCTTGAAATTTTGATCAGCGTTAACCCCCACCAATTTAAGTTCATCACCACACTGAGTCTGAAATTGTGATAACAGTGGGTGAATGATGCGGCAAAGCCCACACCAGGGAGCTTCAAAATTCACCAAAACGGGTACAGGGGATTCTAAAACTTCTTGAGTAAATGTCCGTTCATTAACCGACAACACCATGATGCCTCTTGTGATTATAAGGTTTTTATATCAAAAGTTGATTGTCAGCAGGAGCAAATCGGTATAAATTACCAACTTGAATTTTAAATTTTCTAGCAACAGACAAGGCGGAGGATATCAATTGTTCGTGTCAACGCACCGTAGCTATTGATTAAATTCAGCCGACAACAGGGTTTTACTCCTAAATCGGTGATTCCTGACTCCTGACTCCTGCTATTAAGGATTTTGATGGTTCCTGCTGACAAAAAAGCCACCGTGTATACCGCGCTGGCTGTTCTACATTTCAAATCCTGATTACTATTGATGACTACTGCTTGGGAAAAATTTGACAATGGTGACAGTGCGGGTTATTGCAGTCTCTACATTGCTACTTAATGCCTGTTTCCAGTCTGGTGGATGGCTATTGTTTGTTTACGAGTATAAGGTTCACTGAAACCTGGTGGATAAATTCTTTTTCTGATCCCATTGGGAAAAAGTTTAATGATATATGTTTGAGTTTATCGTACATTGTTTTGGTAGCAAGTGATCAGGACAA
Source organism: Aphanizomenon sp. UHCC 0183 (assembly GCF_009712065.1). Taxonomy (NCBI): domain Bacteria; kingdom Bacillati; phylum Cyanobacteriota; class Cyanophyceae; order Nostocales; family Aphanizomenonaceae; genus Aphanizomenon; species Aphanizomenon sp. UHCC 0183. The sequence goes on from NZ_VILC01000017.1 coordinate 35,644, forward strand.
AGTTTCGTTAAATTTATATGTTTTGTTGATCTTGGGGATCACACTAAACTACCATATTATCCTACTTGTTGCCACTAATAACAAGGAGTGAGACCACCATAATAGACCTGTGAAAATGGCAACCCCTAAATAAGCAGGGCGGAGAAATTCCTGCCAGTGCAAGGATTGACGACCATCAATAATCGCTTGAAAGGGGATAATGGAAGTTCGCTGTTTGACAACTTCAAAGGCTTCTCCATAACGTTGACTTAAACGGCGATCGCCATGCCATACTCCAAATAGATGATGTAGTATCAACCCAATGGAGGTGACAAGGGTAAAACTAGTACCTAGCCACAGGGTATGGGCTACACACCAAATAACTTGTCCCACCATTTGCGGATGACGGGTAATACGGATAATTCCTGTTTCATAAAGATGAACTTGGGGCTTTTGAATGGCAGCAATTTCTAGTAGATTGAAGGTAGCAGGATATAAAAATAAAAAGGATATAGCTGATAGTACCCAGACTAATGTTTTTACACCTGTTATGTCCTGTAGCTGCCAAAGTTGCTGTCCATCATAACGGTGATTAAAAAAGTAAACAATTAAGATCACAGCCAAAGGGAGGCTAATTAATGCAAAGATAATGCGATAAAGTCTTGGTCCAAGGTATTTTTCTGCCCAAGGACGTAAAGCTGCCCCTCCGCTGTGAGCGATCGCAAAAACTAATTGTAACCCTAGTATGACAAAATGACTGGAGGTAAACCAATGATTGGGCATCATATATACAACTCAATTCAAAATTCAAATCAGCTAGTACCGCAAAGCAAAGTCAAAATTCACGGTTCTTCAAATGTTAACAATGCCATAAATCATGCTTAGTGACCAAACTATTCATTTCGATTTATTTTTAAAGTTACTCATGCACCCCAGTTTGTGGGTTAAGCCTTATGTCTGACCTTCCTTTTACCTTAGATCAGTTACGTATTCTCAAAGCGATCGCCCAAGAAGGGAGTTTCAAACGGGCGGCTGATAGCCTTTACGTCTCCCAACCCGCTGTCAGTTTGCAAGTTCAAAACCTGGAACGGCAACTGGATGTCCCTCTATTTGATCGAGGTGGTCGTCGCGCTCAATTAACTGAAGCTGGGCATTTACTCCTCAACTACGGAGACAAAATCCTCAGCTTGTGTCAGGAAACCTGCCGCGCGATTGAAGACCTCCAAAATCTTCAAGGGGGTACATTAATTGTAGGCGCATCTCAAACCACCGGCACTTATCTTCTGCCGAAAATGATCGGCTTATTTCGCCAAAAATATCCAGAAGTAGCTGTGCAATTGCACGTCCATTCAACCCGACGCACCGCTTGGAGTGTATCTAATGGTCAGGTTGATCTGGCGATTATTGGCGGAGAAATTCCCACAGAATTAGGGGAATCTTTAAAAACTGTTCCCTATGCTGAAGATGAATTGGCTCTCATCTTACCTACCTCCCATCCCTTTGCCAAATTAGAAACCATCCAAAAAGAAGACCTATATAAACTACAATTCATTGCTCTTGACTCCCAATCAACTATCCGCAAAGTCATTGATCAGGTTTTAGCCCGTTGTGATATTGACACCAGACGGTTTAAGTTTGAGATGGAACTAAATTCCATAGAAGCTATTAAAAACTCTGTCCAATCAGGCTTAGGTGCTGCCTTTGTTTCTACATCAGCGATCGCTAAAGAATTACAAATGGGTGTCCTTCACCGCACCCCTATCGAAGGAGTTGTGGTGAAGCGCACACTCTGGCTGATATTTAACCCCAACCGCTATAGATCAAAAGCCGCCGAAGCATTTAGCAAGGAAATATTACCTCAGTTTGCTAACCCTGGCTGGACTGAGGATATGTTAAAATTGTCACAAATGAATTCTGTGGTAAATAGTACATTAGATGTAGCAACACCTAGCTCTTCTGATGCCAGTTAAACATCTTGTCACTGGTCAAAAGTCATTAGTTAACGGGATACACAAATAACGTAGTTAAACCTTGGTCAAACAACGTCAATTGCTTATAGTTCGCTCTCTGATTGACCTTACTCGTAAGTTTGCTTTTAGGTTCTAGAGTCTGGGGCTTATCCATGCCCGTTGTCGCCTCGGTTTCTACTATCAGAGAGTCCCGAAACTTCTGAGTCCGTTCTAGCAAGATTACTTTTACATCGGAATGTTTCATGTAACGAGTGATTTCAACGTCACTCATTCTTGTTAGAACGTTATCAGCAGCGTTAGTATCTGAGTGCATCACGACCCCATCATGTCCGGTAAACTTGTCACCATTTCTACTACCTGTTAAGGTACTAAATCTGGAGTCAAGCTGTGACGTATACGCACAATTAACACTAACAACCGTGCAACCTACACGGGTTGAAACTTGTTTGAGGGCATCCGCAACTATCCCCTTGCACCATGAAGAAACATTTCTCTTCATACGCTTTCTCATGGGCTTTTTGCCTTTTAGTGCTTCCGTCAAATCTTCAAAAGCTACCTTGATCGCATCTGTCATCAAGTCGTGCGTAGCTGTAAAAACTATTGTTTGAATCCTACCTTTAAAGGATGTTTCCCGATTATTCCACTTGATTTTACCAAGATTATTCCGTTTAATTCTATCAGCCTTGGCACTGTTTCCTTTCTTCGTAGACTTGTTAAAAACTGACCTGATTTTATTACGTTTAACTTGTTTCGCTGTTCTGTAATCGGTTTCTTGAATTTGGATTTTACCAAAATCATTACCCAAAAATCTAGCACCATCGTTAGAAGATGTGGCATAAACTTCGGTGTAACCTCTATCACATCCAATTATTTTACCATCGGTCTTTTTTCCAGCTTTTTGGATATCAGTTGTGTAGTGTATTTCCCATCTGCTATTACGCTTAATTAGCCTTAGCTGACACTTTATTTCTGTTGGTAAAGTCGTTGGTAACTTGAGAGTTTTACATGGAGTTAATCCTCCAAAACGCAACCACACCACACCTTTGTCGTCCATCTTAGTATCATAAGCCTTCACAATAATTTGGTTACAAACTTTTGTGTGACCTCGATACCAAAACTTTCTAACTAAGGTGCAAAGTCTTGGATGATCCAACCATTCACGGCTTTCTAAGGTAAGTTGTAAAACTCCTTTTTTAGTCTGGAACGATTGGAAAGATTGACCCAAATATTTCATCACCTTTTCGACACAAGCAGCCTGAACTAAATGAATATCATCAAGTACGTCATAGAGAGTTGCTTCCCACAACTTAGCGGGTAATTGATACTTGTCTTTCGACGTGCGTAGCTGTTTGTCAATCTCAAATTTAGAAACGCCCCAGGCTTTCAACGACCCGAACTCGTTCCACAAGTCAGAGCGCAGTTTACCCAAACTCAAAGCAATAAGATCAAGTTCGTTAGATTTCCAATTATTAAGTTTTTCAGTCCCTAAAATAGCGATTCTCGTAACGGTTAACTGATTTTTAACTTTGAGTTTCATTGCCTCGGTTTGCTACGTCTTTTATTATTATACTCCCATTGACTCGTATTGGCTACTATTTGGCTCATGAATATTTTGCTCTTCGGCTATTTTTTTCTTGTAAGCCCGAAGAAAGTAAAGCTTCGAGGAAAAGCAGTGCATGATAGCCATAAAATCCTGCATTAGTTCTTCGTGCTGTGATAGCTTGGCATTTTTCACCACGTCGTCTTAGGGTGATAACCAAATTGTTTGTAAACTTGTTCTGGGGTTAGGTATTTCATCTTGCGGTTAAATACGATTAACCCCAGTATACTACGTTATTTTGAGATTAAAGAGTAGGCAAATTGCTAATGACCAGTCACTCATCTGACTACTGACTACTGACTAATGAATAATATGGAAGTCTACTATACTTCCACTGTCAACGTCCCCTGTTACCTGTTACCTGTTACCTGTTACCTGTTACCTGTTCCCTGTTCCCTATTCTTGAGACAAACGCTTTATCTCCGCACTTCCTAATATATCCTGGGCTTTAGCTAACATCTGGGGAATTTTTTCAGATTGGGGACTATTAACAAGACATTCTCTTAAATCTAATTCACCTAACTTATCAGCCCGATTACCAGGAAACCAATGATTAGCCTGTCCTAAGAGATTGTAACGCATTTTCCCATAGTCAATCATGTCATAAGCCAAAGTCAAATTTAACAGCCACAAAATCACCCGCATATTTACTTCTCCTGGCGTTTCTTCCCAAGTTGGTAGATTAGTTTCCCAGGTTTTTACCCAATCTTCTCCTAAAATATTGACCGCTTCCGATTCCAATCTAGAAATAATTGGTGGTAAAATTTCTGCCGCATTATCTAACAATGCCAAAGTCTTTAAATGCTCATCAAAATCAGTTGGTTTTGCTGCACCTATACTCAAAGTATGCACTTGAGGACGACTCAAACAAAATAAATCATTAAACACCATTGGACTCAAAGGCGCACACAAATCAACTAATTTTTTGGCAGGTTGATATAATAACCCGCCTTTATTAGAAGGGCTAATAATAAATACACCCATATCTAATTTATTTGCAGCTTCAATAGCAGCCCAATTCCATTGATTAATATAGTACCAATGCAAATTTACATAATCAAATTGATTACTATTAATTGCTTGCAAAATTATCTCTATGGGAGCATGAGTAGAAAAACCAATAAATTTAATTTTACCCTCAGACTGTAACTGTCTTGCTACTTCTAAACAACCACCTTCACGAATACTATAATCCCAAATTTCTGCATTATTAATCCCATGTAACCCAAATAAATCAACATAATCTAACTGAAGGTAAGCCAAAGATTTTTCAAACGTTTTGCGAAATTCTTGAGCATCTGCAACAGGAGAAACTTTCGTTTGGACTATTAATTTTTCACGGGGAAACTGAGGCAGGATTTTTCCCAACTGCATTTCTGATGTTCCATAACCCCGTGCAGTTTCAATATGATTAATTCCCAATTCTACAGAACGACGAATTACAGCTTCTAAATTCTCTTGATTATCTGTAGGAATTTCCTCTGGTGTGACATCCTGCCATTTATATTGATAGCGCATTCCCCCGCAGGAGAAAACGGGCATTTGTAATTCTGTCCGACCAAAACGTTTGTATAGCATTTGTGAATTTTTGAACTAAGTAGGTGAACACAATAAAACCAAAGTGTGTAAAGAAAAGTAAAATCGCCCAAAGCTTCTTCACTCTTGCATGATTGCCTCTTGCCTTCCCATAACGACAATTTTCAATGCCAACCTACTTATCTAGGGCTTACGCATTGACAAAGTTTTCTAAATATGTAATGTGGATTTTATCTCTTGTAGGGTGCGTCAGACCCAATAATTTGGTAAAAAACAGATTTCCTCTATCTGACGCACCCTACTCAATAAGTTATTCCCAAAGCCGAAAACGACGCAATTTCCTTCATTCATATGATGGTAAGTTAGTGAGCGTGCGTAAGTCCTATTATCTATCAACTAAGAATTAGGTGAGAATCTGCGTTAGTGCTGATTGCAAATTCGGATATTGATACTCAAAACCCGACTCTAAAGTGCGTTTGGGTAAAACCTTTTGTCCTTCCAAAACTACCTTTGCCCCGTCTCCTAATATAGCTTCTATGGCGAATCCTGGCACAGGCAACCAAGAGGGACGATTCATGACGTTACCCATAGTTGTACTTAAATCATTCATGCGAACTGGTTGAGGGGCAGTGGCATTATACACTCCCTCCATTGTTGGTTTAGTTAAAGCTTGGATAATTAAACCGACGATATCATCTAAATGAATCCAGGAAAACCACTGTTGACCACTGCCAATGGGTCCACCAGCAAAGAGTTTAAAGGGGGTAATCATTTTCCCCAAAGCACCACCATTACCCAAAACAATCCCAAAGCGTAAAATTACTAACCGCACATTGGTATCTTTTACCTTGGTAGCTTCCTGTTCCCATTCTTGACAGACTTGAGCGAGAAAGTCGTTACCAGAGGCACTATCTTCATTAAAACTGGCAGTTTCACTGGTTCCGTAGTAACCAATAGCCGAAGTATTGACTAGGACAATGGGGCGAGGATTAGCTTTAGCTATAGCTTCGACAATTTTTTGTGTTCCTAGTTTGCGAGTGTTGAGAATTTCCTGCTTGCGTTCTGGTGTCCAACGTCCCTCAGCAATGGGTTCTCCTGCTAAATTAACTACGCCGTCACAACCAGCCATAGCATCTTGCCAAGTGCCGGATACACTAGGAGTATAGGCGATAATTTCTAAATTAGGAAATGCTGGGGAGGGAAAAACCTTTTGAGCAAAGGTAGGGTTGCGAGTTAATACCAAAATTCTATGACCTTCCGTGTGTAGTCTTTCTACCAACCGACTACCTACAAATCCTGTTGCACCACTAATTGCTATTTTCATTGATATTTCGTGTTGTTTATTATCTACTGAGGAATGAGAATTAAATCAAGATTCTATTATTGCGGAGGTTATGAGTGGGAATTTTTTGCCCATTGATTATTAAACCATTAGAACTGGGTTTTCCTTTGGCATCACCATCTACAATTCGATAATAATATCGTTGACTATTGGGGCGTGGTAATCTTACTAATGTGGCATGATAACGAGAAACAAACTGGGAGAATAGACGGATATTACAATCTCGATCTCTACCAATAGAATAAACGGGGTCTTCCAAAAAAAATTTTTTGCGTCCTTGGTGATCTTCAATAATCAGTAGATGGTTTTCATTGTTTGCTGCTTCTGTTGCCATGATAGGTATACTAAACACGGGTGAGATTTAAACTTTTACTCTTTTCTCTCCTTATTACGATACAAGGGGTTTAGCACTGCTCATAGGTGTCAACTTAGGGAACACCAAAAAATAAATTACCCAATTTTGTGGGATGGGCATACTTCGACCCTTCGACAGGCTCAGGGCATCGCAAGCTCAGCACAAGTCCTGCCCGTCCTTGATGATTAGCAGGCAAGATGGCTGCGCCACAATAAATTTTTGGGTATTTTTTTAATTGGAAGTCCCTTAAGAGACTTCCAAGAAATAAATTATCCTAAGAAACGAACCACAGAGGCACAGAGTACACAGAGAGAGAATTTCTGCATCAGTTTTGGGACATTTTTTTATTTGGAAGTCTCTAACGTAAAACCTCTATCCCGCAAAGAACTCAAGTCATCTCATTCCCAGTCAGAGACTGGGAATGAATTCTAGAAGGCTCTGCCTTCAATAATATTAGAGGCAGAGCCTCATCAACTGCATTCCTAGTCAGAGACTAGGAACTAGATGTGGTAGGGATTTGAGCTTAAGTTGACACCTATGAAGCTCTTGCTTTACCCCTGCGTTTAGAATCAAACAATCGAGCCGTTTTAAGTATAGGATAATTACCTAAACTTTGATCAGTCATTCTCAATTGCCAAAGGTTCTACACTGTGTTGGTGTTGACCGGGAATTTTAGATTTTAGATTAAAAGAATTTGGTACAAGACCCGTCCTTGAGGACAGAAAAATCCTCAATCCCAAATCGAGTGACTTTTAACTTTCACTTTGCGCTGCTAGGGAACAAACCTCCTTAATAAAATTGAGTTGGTAACAACACTGACGGAGCTAAAAGCCATTAATGCTGCTGCACTGGCAGGTCCTAGAACGAAACCGTAGGCAGGTAATAATATACCAGCGGCGAGGGGAATACCTATCGTATTATAGGCAAAAGCCCAAAATAAATTCTGACGGATAGTATTAAAAGTGGCTCGACTTAGCTGAATCGCCTTGACAACATCGGTCAGGGAATTTCTCATTAAGATAATTTCAGCCGTTTCCATAGCGACATCGGTTCCAGAATGTAGGGCAATACCGACATCTGCCTGTGATAAGGCTGGCGCGTCATTGATGCCATCTCCTACCATAGCAACAAATGTGTTGATCTTCCCACATTGAAGAGATTGAATGGTGGCGGCTTTTTGGGCTGGGGGGATACCTGCCATGATGTCGGTGTTGGCGATTCCTAGTTGTTTAGCGATCGCCTTGGCTGCTTCTAATCTATCACCACTAAGGAGCATCACGCGCAAACCCATTTGTCGGAGTTTATCTACTGCGGTTTTCGCATCTAGTCTGAGGGTATCACTAACGGCAATTAATCCGCTTAAAGTTCCATCTACAGCTACACCAATTACGGTTTTTCCTTCTGTGGCTAGTCTTTGTCTCTGTTTTTCTGCTGTTTCATTAATATTGATTTGGTGGTAATTAAACCATTCCCAGTTACCTAAAAGAACTTTTTTTCCCTCGACGACAGCGGATACGCCCATACCTGGTTCGGTATGGAAGTCTACAGCATGGGGGATGATTAACTCTCTGGCTTTGGCTTCTTGCTGAATAGCTGTAGCTAGGGGGTGATAAGTACCACTTTCTACGGCTGCGGCTAGTTGAATGAGAGATGATGGTAAAGTTGATTCGGCAATAACTAGACAATCAGTGACAGTGGGTTTACCTGTGGTGAGAGTTCCGGTTTTATCAAAAACTACCGTGTCTAGTTTGTGGACTTTTTCTAAAACGTCGCCACCTTTGATTAATAGTCCCCGTTCTGCACCCATTCCTGTTCCTACTAAAATCGCTGTCGGGGTAGCTAATCCTAAAGCACAGGGACAAGCAACTACCATCACAGCGATCGCTAATTTTAAACTAATTAATAGGGAAGAATATTGAGTGTGCGGTAATAAATGTTGGGGATTATGTCCCATATTGTGAGCCATTGCCATCGCCCCGGACATGGTAACATCTGGCCAGAGGTGAGTTCCCAGCAAATACCAAAATACGAAGGTTAAACCAGCCGCTGTTAAGACACCATAAGTAAAATATCCAGCCACCGTATCAGCTAATTTTTGGACTGGGGCTTTGCGAGTTTGGGCGGCTTCTACTAAAGCCACAATTTGGGCTAAAATTGTATCATCACCAGTGCGGGTAGCTTGAATAGCGATCGCTCCTGATTGATTTAAAGTTCCCCCAGTCACAGTATCTCCCGGTTGCTTCATCACAGGTACTACTTCCCCTGTCAGCATGGATTCATCTATGGTAGTTTGTCCAAAACGCACCTCACCATCTACAGGAATTTTATCCCCCGGTAACACCTGCAACCATTCGCCCACACGCACCTGTTCTGCCGGAATCTCCATAATATTTGCCCCAGCAATCAATTTTTCCGGTTCTGGGTTAATAATTAACCGGGCTGTTTGGGGGGCTAAAGCCAACAATTGGCGAAACGCTTTAGCAGCACGTCCTCTAGCCTGTTTTTCCAAAGTCCTCCCCAAAAGAATAAAACCCAGCATCATCACAGGTTCATCAAAAAAGCATTCCCAACCCATTTGGGGAAACAATAACGCTACCAAACTTGCAGTATAGGCTGTTAACGTTCCCAAACCAATGAGAGTATTCATATTCGGCGCACCCCGTCGCCAACCTAGCCAACCTTCCACTAAAATTGGTCTACCAGGAATAATAATAGCGATCGTCGCCAATCCACAATGAAACCAGATATCATTTAAAAAGGGAAAAATAACAGATCCAATATTACCAAAATGACCAATCCCCGATAGTAGCAGTAATAGACCAGCAATTCCTAACTGTCTAACTGTCCCCTGCATTTCCTGGCGTTGTCTTGCTTCCACAGCGGATTGCAGATTATCACCAGCACTTTTACCCGTCCGTAATTGGCTAGGAAATCCTGTAGCCGTTAATCCCTGAACTAACGCCTCTACATCTACAGTACCAACCTCTGCCTCTACGACTGCAACTTCCGTTGCGAGATTAACACAAACGCCTTTAACTCCTGGATGCTGAATAAGCTGTTTTTCTACCGCATTAACACATCCAGCACACTTCATCCCCCCAACATCTAAAATAATTTTCTCTGAGTTAAGTATTTTTGTGGGGGGGACAGATTCTCTAAGTATTTCAGATTTTGGGATCAGTTGCATGGCTAGTTTTGAGGTTCGCTTTTGTTAGTTTAACGCTTAATAACCAGCGTCTCTACTTTGAGGTTAAGGGAAATCTGCCACTTTCACCAAGTGAACAATATTAAGTTTCCCCAACTCCCCAAAATCATCTAAATCCGGCGTTGCTGATAGCCTGCGTGGCGTAGCCATATTGAGGTATGAAATTCCCAAATTGAACCTTTAAAAATCTTACCTTTGCATCTACTCTATACGAGATCACGAAGCGTGATTGCGTCTTTGCGTGAGACTAAATCATCTAAATCACAAAAATCATAGTTTAATTTTAGCTGTGTAAATTACAGCAGTTAATTGTACTGGTAACATCAAAATTAGGCTTTTACAGAAATAATTAATTTCCCAGTCTGATACTATACTAAAATATCCCGTACTCATTATTAGCAAGACTAACAAGTGCATCTGTTTATATTTGAGCAACTGCATATTAAGTAGGTGAACACAATAAAACCAAACTGTGTAAAGAAACGTAAAATCGCCCAAACCCTTTTCACTTTTCCCTCTTGCCTCTTGCCTTTTGCCTTGCCATAACGACAATTTTCAACGCCAACCTACTTAATTTGACATGACAAACTTTCTAAAACCAACCTTGCTTATTCACAAAATAGGTATTAACAAATTCTTCATGAGATTTATTTAAGTAAATCATAGCTTCAATCAAACCAACAAGCTGCATAACTATTAATGTAAATCCATAGGTAAAAGAACCACCGATTATAGAAACTGCTAACATAATAAAACCTTCTAAAGTATAACCAAGAATGAATTTATGTAGCCCAAATCCACCAAAAATAATTCCAGCATAACCAGCTAACAGTTGTTTCATAGTGTGAGATGGGTTAATATTAGTCATATTGAGATATACTCCTTGGTAATTAGTAATTGGTAATTAGTGATTAGTCATATTTATTTACTGGTAATCCTATAAGTAGGTTGGCGTTGAAAATTGTCGTTATGGCAAGGCAAAAGGCAAGAGGCAAGAGTGAAGAGGGTTTAGGCGATTTTACATTTCTTTACACAGTTTGGTTTTATTGTGTTCACCTACTTATATGATTTAAATAATGATAAGATACTCATGAAAAGCTATCATCAAAATACTAAATTTTTCGATCAGACATAGCAAATTTGCAGAGAAATATTGTGCTTAATATTCACCAAATTTCAGGTAATAATTAACCTCAAAATCAGTAAATATCCAACATATCCAACACTATGGATTTTTCTACATATCTATTATTGTGAAATCCGGAAGATTTTTTTGAGAAGTAAGTAGGCAGGCAAATAAATTTTCCTATCCACAATCTATTTTTTTGGCTAAAGGTAATTTTTTACTCCTTTTTTATGAATCAATTTCTGTAATAACAGATTGTGACAGTTAAGGCTGTGGAATGTGGGTTACAGCGGTTGATAAATGATAATAAATCATATATTAAACAGCCTACATCCAAAAATAGCGGCAAGGCTTACCTGAGAAACGCTAACCTAAGCGGTGCTGAACTAAGTAATACTATATTGACCGACGCTAACTTCAATCTTGCCAGAGTTACAAATGCTGACTTTAGAACATCGCGGGGCAATTGTTAAGGATAAGATAAGTAGGTTGGCGTTGAAAATTGTCGTTATGGCAAGGCAAAAGGCAAGAGGCAAGAGGCAAGAGTGAAGAGGGTTTGGGCGATTTTACGTTTCTTTACACAGTTTGGTTTTATTGTGTTCACCTACTTAGCTTAAAACCGCCTCAGAATAAATTCTGAGTCTAATAGCAAAAGTCGTCTCAAGACGACTAGAATAATCACGCCTTAATTTAAATAAACAATCCTGGAGAAACATTAAAAAATTCTCCTAATGCTTTTGCTTGAGCCTTACTAATTGCTCTTTTCCTATTCACAACCTCAGAAACCACACCTTTAGAACCAATAACTCCTACCAAATCAGATTGTTTAATTCCCCTAGCATTCATTAAATGTTCTAACATGGCATGGGGAGATGATGGTTCAATAGGGTAGTGTTTATTTTTATTTGAAAATGCAAATCTTACTTGATCAATATGTTCTCATTTAGAGAACGGTTTATCAATAGAAGTTAGGAATTGACGAAAAAGCCACTTAAAGTATAAGTGACTTTTCATAATTTGAAATTAAATTCCCATCACTGTCATTGAAAACAGAGAATTATTCATCAATAGAATGGGGAATACCCAAAACTGCACAAGGGAAATTTCTACTGAGTGTTGTAATCATGGGATGATTACTAGATTGGCAGCCTAAAAAGAGAATATCTGCACTTTCTAATTGCACAACCTTCTTTAGTTCTTTAGCAATGTTGCCAAATCGCAAATGAGATTTAAACGAACCTTGCCATTCTTCGGCTAGAGTTTTGGCTTGCCAAATAATTCTGTCTGCTTCCTTAATAGAAGTCCTAGATTCTCTTTCCAATTGCGGTAAAATTGCTGTTCCTTTGGGTTGATTTAATCGCAACGTGGCTGGCTTTGATGTATTGCTGAATTGGGATTCTAATTGAGCTTTATTATTGGCAACATTGAATATATCAACAGACTGGCAATTGAAGTTTTCTTCTACTACATAAACGGCTTGAACTGTAATTTGAGAGTTAGTAGCTAAACTCGTTTGGTGAGCAATCCAACAAGCGATATCTAGGGCTGTGTGACTTTCAGGTGAACCATTATATCCCACGATAAAATTGGCTGATTTTGCCTGAGAAACTCTTTTAGAAAATGATTTTTGAGTTTCTGGTAGTAATACCATTTGTTCAATTAGGTCATCACGACCGATAGCACTTTGTAATCGTGCTAACATTGGCTTAATTTTCACAGTTTTAACTTCTCTCCCTTGAAACGATTAATCAATGAGAAGCGGGGGATGACAATTTTAAATTTCAGATTTATCTCAAATCCAAAATCTAAAATTTATTTAAGGAAGCCCCAATCATAACTGAATATTACAGCCAAGATTTTGGAAGTTCCTTCCATTGCCGACGGAGTTAGCTGACGGGCTAAGACTGGAAGGTGTCTCTCGTAAGATTAGCCCCAAATACTTGGTTCCTCCGTTTCAAATTCAGCTTTGATGAATTTGAATTAGGCTACCCACTAAAAATATATTAATACTATTACACTAGGTTTAAATAAAGTCAAGGTTAAGAATATTGAGGATATGGTTGTAGTCAGGAGCTTAATTACTAATTTTTCCTATTTTTACTAATATTTAATGATTTAAACTATTTTAATATTGCCAGAATTAAAAAAGTTGGAATTTAGCTATAATTCGTGATTTGATTATGTTTAAGGGCTATTTTTCAAGATTTAAAAAAAATGAATTAAGTAGGTGAACACAATAAAACCAAACTGTGTAAAGAAACGTAAAATCGCCCAAACCCTCTTCACTCTTCACTCTTGCCTCTTGCCTCTTGCCTTTTGCCTTGCCATAACGACAATTTTCAACGCCAACCTACTTAATTGAAACAGGAGATTCTTAACAGCCTTGTAGTAGATCAAGCAGGTAATAGGTAATAGAGAACAAGTAAGAATTTTACCAATTACCAATTACCCATTACCAATTACCCATTATTAAGCAGTTACCTTTTCACTTTCTAAACGAGCCAATCTTTCGGCCAGTAGTTTTTCCAAAGAAATCAAAGCCTTGGTAAAACCATCAATACCTTCTGCAAGTTTATCAGAAGCCATGCGATCGCCATTGTGCATTTGATCAAAAGTAGCTTTATCAACAGAGATTTTGGCAGTTGATAACCCTGCTGCCTTGGCAGGATCAAGTTTGCGGGGTAATTCAGCAACAGTGTTTTGCAATTCTGTCAACAACCCTGGAGAAATAGTCAGCAAATCGCAACCAGCCAATTCTGTAATTTCACCAATATTGCGGAAACTAGCGCCCATTACCTCGGTTTTATAACCAAACTTTTTATAGTAGTTATAAATGCTAGTTACAGACAATACACCTGGATCTTCCGCTGCGGGATAGCTATCCCGGCCAGTATCTTTCTTGTACCAGTCAAGAATCCGACCAACGAAAGGAGAAATTAAAGTGATACCAGCTTCCGCACAGGCGATCGCTTGGTGCAGACCAAATAGTAAAGTTAAGTTACAGTGAATACCTTCTTTTTCCAAAATTTCCCCAGCTTTGATACCTTCCCAAGTGGAGGCAATTTTAATCAAAACCCTCTCTTTAGAAATACCAGCAGCTTTATACTGAGCGATTAAATCCCGTGCTTTAGCTACAGTAGCATCTGTATCATAAGATAACCGAGCATCTACTTCTGTAGACACCCGACCGGGGATAATTTGCAAAATCTTTAATCCAAAAGATACCGCTAAACGGTCAAAAGCCAGGGATACCACCTGTGCTTGACTAGCGGCAGTGCCAGCATCTTTTTTAGCTTTGAGTAAAGTTTGATCAACAATATCCTGATATTCCGCCATTTGTGCCGCGGCAGTAATCAGTGAAGGATTGGTAGTAGCATCTTGAGGTTTAAACTGTTCAATTGATTGGATATCTCCCGTATCCGCTACCACAACGGTTACTGCCCGTAGTGCTTCTAGTAAGTTCTTAGGCATAACATACTCCAATGTCAGTGGTCAGTAGTCAGTGGTCAGTAGTCAGTGGTCAGTAGTCAGTGGTTAGGGGTCAGTGGTTAGGGGTTAGGGAACAAGAATTTTCCCAATTACCAATCACCTACCCATTACCAACTACCCATTTTAAATGCGTCATGCCGTAATTGGCTGTCCAATAGAATGCACTTTAATTAAACTTGTTGTTCCAGATTGACCAATTGGGACACCAGAGGTAATCACCACCTTGTCTCCTTCCTGAACTAAACCACTATCTACAACGGTGTTTACCACATTCACAAACATTTCTTCGGCGGTGTGAACAGGTTGAATTAGTAGGGGTTCTACACCCCAAGATAAAGCTAATTGACGGTAGGCGGTACAGTCGGAAGTCAGCGCAATAATTGGTGTGCTGGGACGATATTTAGAAACGAGTTTGGCTGTACTTCCTGATGTAGTATTACAGAGAATCGCTTTTGCACCAGTTTCATAGGCAATGCGACAAACCGATTGAGATACTGATTCTGTGACAGAGAGACTACCAGCTTCGGGAATCCAAGAATGTCTATTTCCCTCTTGCAGTGCTGTTTCTGTTTGTAAGGCGATATTGTGCATGATTTGGACAGCCGCAATCGGATAGTCACCCATTGCCGTTTCTCCAGACAACATAACTGCATCTGTGCCATCGAAAATCGAGTTAGCAACGTCCGTGGCTTCAGCGCGGGTTGGGTCAGGGGCGCTAATCATGGACTCTAACATTTGAGTAGCTGTAATCACGGGTTTACCAGCTTGATTACAACGACGAGCAATGTCTTTTTGAATTAAGGGGACGTTATATATTGGTACTTCGACCCCTAAATCCCCACGAGCAATCATAATACCGTCAGCGGCTGCAATGATAGCATCTAGCTGTTCCACAGCTTCTGCCCGTTCAATTTTAGCAATCAGGCGAATCTTTGAGCCAGCACCTTCAATCATGCGGCGTGCAGGTTCGAGGTCTTGGGGCGATCGCACAAAGGAAACCGCCACCCAGTCTACACCTAATTGTATCCCAAATCGCAAATCCATTAAATCCTTTTCCGTAATCGAACTTACGGGTAAAGGAGTAGCGGGTAAATTTACACCTTTGTGAGAAGAAATCAAACCGCCAATATTCACATGAGCGCGGATTTTATCAGCGTCACGGCTGGTAACAGTTAACTTCACTCGACCATCATTAATTAAAATGGGTTCACCACATCGCATCATAGCGAATAGGGTGGGTAGAGGTAAGGGTAACTCATCAATACTTTCACCCTTCTCCTGTAAGAGAAAAGTCACCTCCTTACCAGCCTCTAACATTAACCCTTCCGGTGGTAATTTCCCTAACCGAATCTTTGGCCCACATAAATCCTGCATAATTGCAATTGGCTTGTGTAAATCCTTGCTAATCTGCCGCAGATGATGAAAAACTTGGGCGTGAGCCTCATAAGCGCCATGAGAAAAATTCAACCGCGCCATATTCATTCCCGCCCTTACCAAAGCTTCTAACTTCTCAGGTGAAGATGTAGCCGGTCCTATAGTACAAACAATTTTAGTGCGACGCATAAGTATGTAAGGAGTAACGTTAAGGTAGCACACTCCGTTAAGCCCTGGAAGAGGCAGGGGAGCAGAGAGCAGGGGGAGAAGAATATTAATCTTGCTCTTACCTCTTGCGGTTCTCACTGTCACCTGTCACCTGTCACCTGTCACCTGTCACCTGTCACCTGTCACCTAAATCAATCCTTCTTTTTTGGCCATTGACAACATTAAATCAATGACGCGGTTGGAGTAACCCCATTCGTTGTCATACCAGGAGACAATTTTGAAGAAATTAGCATTCAGTTCAATTCCTGCACCCGCGTCGAAAATGCTGGAGTGGGAATCACCTTGAAAATCTGTAGATACTACTTCTTCATCGGTGTAACCTAACACACCTGATAAATTACCTTCCGCAGCTTTTTTCATGGCTGCACAGATTTCTTTGTAAGAAGTGGCTTTGGTGGTTTTGAAAGTCAAGTCAACCACCGAGACATCAGGAGTGGGAACTCTCAAAGCCATACCAGTTAACTTACCTTTCAATTCTGGTAATACCAAAGCCACCGCTTTAGCCGCCCCTGTAGCGGAGGGAATTATATTTTGACCCGCACCTCGTCCACCGCGCCAATCTTTGCGACTGGGACCATCTACCGTGGGCTGAGTGGCTGTTGTGGCGTGAACTGTGGTCATTAACCCTTCAGCTAAACCGAAGTTATCATTAATGACTTTCGCAATGGGCGCTAAACAATTTGTAGTACAACTAGCATTGGAGACAATCAAGTCTTTGGCGGGGTCAAATAAGTGATGATTTACACCCATGACCATTGTTTTTACCTTTTCCGGTTCTTTTGTCGGTGCGGAAATGACAACCCGCTTTGCACCTGCTTTCAGGTGATTTTCCGCCCCAGCGTAGTCGGTGAAAAGTCCTGTAGATTCAACAACATAATCTACTCCCAATTTACCCCAAGGTAGTTCTGCGGGATTTCGCATAGATACACAAGGGACAAAATGACCATCAATAACTATACCGTCTTCTCTAGCTGCAACTTTGCTTTTCAATCTCCCGTGTGTAGAGTCGTACTTGAGAAGATACGCAAGGTTATCGGGGGGAACTAAATCGTTAATTCCTACAAATTCAATATTGGGATTAGTAAGACCAGCACGTAACACAAGTCTACCAATTCGACCGAATCCATTAATACCAATTTTCAACTTCGTCAAAATTAAACCTCCTGTGTTGGGAATTTCAGCAAAGGTTAACTGGCCCGGTTAATTCTAGTCTGACTTAGCTGATTCTTACAGTCACAAAAGGCATAAAGTTAATTTAACTGGCATATTTTAAGGTTTAGTCATTGTTCATTGATTACTTGTGATCATTGGCTACTCAGTTTAAATATTTATGTATTTGTATCAATATCTCACCTTTTCCCTAATTTCCAATCTTCACCACCGGGTAACTGTATTAACAGTTCAGCAATAGTTTTTGGTAATTCTTTCACAGAATATAGATGAGTCAATTCCAAAAATTTTCCAGCGATAGAAATTACCTCGTTTCTATTGACCATTTCTGCTAATTGAAATTCATTATAAGTCCCGTTAAATACTTCTAAACTAGCATCAGCTATGGCTAATTCAATTTCATCTTCTAACCAACTATTCCATTCATCTTGGTTGATATAATAGGATTTTTTATTTTCTTTGAGATTAATATCTTGAATTTCTATCAATGAATTGCGAATAGAAGCAACCCAAGAATTTGTTAATCTTTTCTCGATTTGATTTTTAATCAGATGAATTAACAACACTTTCAAAAAAGATTTAATTTGTCGTAATATGGCTTTTTTACTCATCCCCTCTAATTCATCAATAATAGCCAAAGCGTCGCTGTAACGTTGTTCTAAAATACTATTTCTGAGGTCTATTAATTCTTGAGTCATATTAATTACCTTTTCCCTAATTTCCAATCTTCACCACCGGGTAACTGAATTAGCATTTCAGCAATAGTTTTTGGTAACTCCTTTACAGAATATAAATGAGTCAATTCCAAAAATTTTCTAGCGATAGAGATTACCTCATTTCTATTGACAATTTCCGCTAATTGAAATTCATTATAAATCCCGTTCAATACTTCTAAACTAGCATCAGCTATTGCTAGTTCAATTTCATCTTCTAACCAACTACCCCATTCACTTTGATTGATATAATAGGATTTTTTATTTTCTTTGAGATTTATTTTTTTAATTTCTATCAATGAATTACGAATAGAAGCAACCCAAGAGTTAGTTAATCGGGTTTCTATTTGGTTTTTAACTAAATGAATTAACAAAATTCTCAAAAATGCTTGAATATTCCGTAAAATCGCCTGTTTACTCATCCCCTCTAATTCATCAACAATAGCCAAAGCATCGGTGTAACGTTGTTCTAGAATACTATTTCTGAGGTCTATTAGTTCTTGTGTCATATTGATTACCTTTTCCCTAATTTCCAATCTTCACCACCAGTTAAATTACCTAAATAATCATCAATGATATCTGGTAATTCTCTAATTTTATAATTATAGGTGAAGTTAATTAATTCAGTTGCAGTTAATATTAATTGTGGTTTATTTAACATTTGAGAAATTTGTTGACGCTTAAATTTTCCATTCATTACTTCTAAACTAGCGTCAGCTATGGCTAATTCAATTTCATCTTCTAACCAACTATCCCATTCATCTTGATTAATATAATAGGATTTTTTATTTTCTTTGAGATTTATTTTTTTAATTTCTATCAATGAATTACGAATAGAAGCAACCCAAGAATTAGTTAATCGTTGTTCTATTTGGTTTTTAATTAAATGAATTAACAAAATTCTCAAAAATGCTTGAATATTCCGTAAAATCGCTTGTTTACTCATCCCCTCTAATTCATCAACAATAGCTAAAGCGTCGGTGTAACGTTGTTCTACAATACTATTTCTGAGGTCTATTAATTCTTGTGTCATATTTGATTACCTTTTACCTAACTTCCAATCTTCACCACCAGTTAAATTACTTAAGTAATTATCAATAACATCTGGCAATTCTCTAATTTGATAATTATAAGTCAAGTTAATTAACTCAGTTGCAGTTAATATTAATTGTGGTTTATTTAACATTTGGGAAAGTTGTTGTCTTTGCAATTTTCCATTCATTATTTCTAAACTTGCAGGACGAATTGCCGATTCTATAGAATCCTCTAATATTTCCACCCATTCATCAATATTAAGATAGTAAGATTTTTTATTTTCTTTCAAATTCAATTTCTTAATTTCTAGAATTGAACTTTCAATTGATGCAGCCCAAGAATTAGTTAACCGCTGTTCCACTTGATTTTTAATTAAATGAATCATCAATCTCAATAAAAATGATTCAATATTCCGTAAAATCGCTTGTTTACTCATCCCCTCTAATTCATCAACAATAGCTAAAGCATCGGTATAACGTTGTTCTACAATACTATTTCTGAGGTCTATTAATTCCTGTGTCATATTCGATTACCTCAACTTGGAAATTTACTAATCTCAACCAAGAGAAATTAAGAGTTTTGCAACATTTTTAGAATATGTTTAGCTAAGTTATCGTTAATTTCTCGATGTCTAGGAATTGGTTGTGAAACTTTTGTGAGAGGATTTTGATACCAATCATGATTACCACCATGTCTGATAAAAATACAACCAATTTCTTCTAATTCTTTAATTAAATCTCTTCTTTTCACAATAATTCTAACTCTGCAATTTTTCTAATGGCAGGAATATTATTACTAGAAAATTCCTGATACAAGTCCAATAAATTCTCCTGGAGTTCTTTTAAGGAATTTCCTTGAGTCCAATAATCAGGATATTCTTCTAAGTAACCGATAAACATATCCTCGTCTTGCCAATAAATATATTTTTTTTTAGTGATTGTTTCCATGATTATCTCAACCTATAAGTAAAGGCTTGATCTAATTATATCAGATTTTTTCAAAAATTAAATATCACCTTGATTGGCAGGGAGTAACTAATTGGTAATCACTTTTTTATCCAGACGTTCAGCAAGCCACAATTTAATAATAGAATCAGAAGTCACACCTAAACGTTTTGCTTCCTGTTCTAAAGCTTCTATCATCCAAACAGGAAAATCAATATTAACTCTTTTTTTTGTATAAGTAGGTTGGTGTTGAAAATTGTCGTTATGGCAAGGCAAAAGGCAAGAGGCAAGAGGCAAGAGTGAAGAGGGTTTGGGCGATTTTACATTTCTTTACACAGTTTGGTTTTATTGTGTTCACCTACTTACCCTGGATGATGTACTTGAGATAAGTCTAAAAACTCGGTAATATCTTCACCATTGTCAAACTTAGTATCAAATTCTTCAGCTTTCATAAATATTGACCTCTTCAGTACGAGAACGACGAACAGAAATAATTCTTATTTTATCACTACGATAGGTAATGACTGCTGACGAATGTTTATAAGTATTACAATACAAACTAGCATTAAGCAATTTTTTGATAGACAACATTAATTTTAGGTTGAGATTTATCTTGCTGTTGATTTGTTACCATTATTTCTACATTTTGACCTAATTTAATTAAATAACTTAATAAATTTTCAATTGTAAATTCTTTGAGAATACCGTTAGTTAAATTATTTATTTGTTCAAGTTCTAAGCCTAAAATTTGTGCGGCTTGTTGAGGTGTGATTTGTTGCTGTTCTAAAATATCTGCAATAACCGAAGCTAATTTGACTTTGGCTAGTTTTTCTTCAGCATTAGCAAATCCTAAATCTTGAAATATGTTGCCAGAACTGATTGTATAATCTAACATAATCTTCCTCTCATCATTCTCTAGTTTGTGAAATTTGGATTGCTGTTTGTAATCGCTGGTGAATTAAATCAATAGTTTGTTGAGGTGTTTTGATACCTTTAGGTGATTTTTTCTTGAAAGCGTGGAGAATATACACAGCATTATCTATTTTTATAGCATAAATAGTGCGGTATGTATCGGTTTGATAATTGTTGCGAATTTCAAATACTCCATTAAATCCTTTTAATGGTTTTATTTTAGGATGATTTTGATTGATTTGCACGCGATAGAGAATATACCCAATTTCATCAATTACATCTTCAGGAAATTCTAGAAGTTCTTCTTTGGCAGAGTTTACCCAGATAACTGTTTTGATTGTATCATTAGTCATAATTTAGTTAATAAACAATGTTTCCTGTTTTATCTATTAGGTGTTCTTTGCCATTAATTGTTACTTCTGCTAAACTTTCTCGAAAACTATAAGCAACATCAAATTGGTAGGGAATAACTACTAAACCCATCGTATTGATATATCCCCATTTATCTCCCATTTTTACACCTGCTAATCCTTCGGAAAACCGTCCGTCACTGTCAAACTGACAGGGAATAACTACTGAACCACTCGTATTGACATATCCCCATTTATCTGCCATTTTTACACTTGCTAATCCTTCAAAAAACCGTCCGTTACTATCAAACTGACAGGGAATAACTATTGAACCACTCGTATTGATATATCCCCATTTATCTCCCATTTTTACACTTGCTAATCCTTCAAAAAACCATCCATTACTATCAAACTGACAGGGAATAACTATTGAACCGCTCGTATTGATATATCCCCATTTATCTCCCATTTTTACGGCTGCTAGTCCTTCAAAAAACCAATGAGAAAAATCATCAAATTGACAGGGAGTAACTAATTTACCTCCACAAACATATCCATATTTACCATTAAGTTTAACTGGAACTAACTTAGGTATTAGTGATGATATTTGATTAGCTACAAAAACTTTATTTAATTGATCCAAAGCTTCCTTTGCATCTCGATAACGTTGTCGCCAATCATAACGCACCATTTTATTGATAAAATTCTCTAACTTATCACTTATTTTAACTTGATCAATCCAAAGAAATTCACCATCGTCATCTTCTGCTAATAAACCGTGAGATAAATCAATTAATGCCTGAATTGCTGTCATCCCCACAGCATAAATATCACTACTCAATTTAGGCTTACCCATAGCCTGTTCTATAGGCATATATCCCTGTGTACCAATACTAATAGTACGACTAGTTGAACCTGATTTCATCGCAATAGTATTATTAATTTGTTTCACAACACCAAAATCAATTAATACTAATTTTCCATCTTTCCGGCGCATAATATTGGCTGGTTTAATATCCCGATGAATTACATTATTTTCATGGACATAAACCAATATTTCTAAAACATCTCTTAAAAGTTGAATTACATCATTTTCACTTAACTTTTTACCAGGACTTACTTCTTGAGTTAAATCATATCCATCAATAAATTCTTGAATTAAATAGAATTGTTCACCTTCTTCAAAATAAGCGTATAATTTAGGAATTTGATCATAATTTTGTCCCAGTTTATATAATATTTGTGCTTCTTGTTCAAATAAACGGATAATATCTGGATCAATAGCTGTAGGTTGTAACCGCTTAACCACACAAATCGGTTTAGGAGTCACGGGAATATCTAAATCTTCTGCGAGGAAGGTTTCACCAAACCCACCTTTACCCAATTTTTTAATAATCCTGTAACGTTGACGGAGAATATTACCAATCATAGAAAGACATTTTTATAACCCTGGTTATTAAATTCTAACATGACCTTCCCACAAAAAAATCATACCCAAACGCTGATTAATGCTATTTTTGCTGCTGCTTTTTATAAGGCTTATCCAACCAATCATACAATAACCAAGCCTTACGTGCTAACTTTCCGGCAATATCTATGGCTTCTTTCTCGTTCGTTTCAGGATGAGGAAGATGATGAATACTCACATGATCTGGTTTATCTAGAATCGCATCTAAACCCAATTTTCTGATATCTACTACAGTGAAACAAATCACCCCAAAACATTGAGATAACCGATTATAAGAATCTTCTGGATTTAGGGCTGCTGATAAGGCATTTTCATAGTCGCCTATTTTGCGTTTAAACTGTAATTTAAATGCTTCTAGATCAATAACTTTAGTATCGGGATTCAGCCACCCTTTTTTCGTAATAGCCCGATACAAAACTGTGTCATTAGATAACTGATTCACGGAAACTTATAAACTAATATATTACTTTGTCAGTGGATAGCCACAAAAGGGACTGATAAACTTGGTCTAAAGAAGGATTATTAATTAACTCACTTTCATTATCTTTTCGATAATACAATGATCCCGCCAAAGTTGGCAATACAGGAACTTTTATCCTAACTTCCTTATCAAATTTTTGATTAGTCCAAATTAAATTAATTCCGCCTCGACTCTCCAAATTTGAAAACCCAAGGGGAAACAACTGTCCTAATGCTTGATACAATTGAGTTAATAATTCAATGGATACCGATACAGCATAATCTGATGGATTCAATAACTCATCATCATCGTCTAAATCCGGTTCAAGTTCTGTTAATTCCAAAAGACGTTTAAATGTGATTTGAAAATTAGGATTAACTTTTAGTTTAGTTATCTCAAAATTAGCCACCATAGCAAATATTGTATTGATTTTCTCAACATAATTATATCTTATCACACTACATCTAAATTCATCACTGTAGTTCTGTTAAGTTGATAAAATAACTCGGTAAGCGTAAAACTCAGTCCCCAAATGTTTAGGGGTTTAGCACTGCTAAACCCCTACCGATAAAATCAGCTTGACTCAATTATTAATATGGCCAAGTCCAATCACGAATTTCTGGCATATCTTCACCGTGTTTCTGGATATATTGCTTATGTTCAATCAACTTATCTTGCAATTTTTGCTTCACATAAGCTGCTTTAGAACCTAATTTTGGAACACGGTCAATTACATCCATAACCAAGTGGAATCTATCTAAATCATTCATCACTACCATATCAAAAGGTGTGGTTGTTGTTCCCTCTTCTTTATAACCACGCACATGAATATTCTGATGATTTGTATGCCGATAGGTGAGACGATGAATTAACCAAGGATAACCATGAAAAGCAAAAATCACAGGTTTATCAGTTGTGAAAATCGTATCAAAATCCTTACTACTTAAACCGTGAGGATGTTCACTTTGTGGTTGTAGTGTCATCAAATCAACAACATTGACAACCCGCACTTTTAAATCTGGGAAATGTTGTCTTAAAATATCCACAGCCGCTAAAGTTTCCAAGGTCGGAACATCTCCAGCACAAGCCATGACTACATCAGTTTCACTGTCTTGATCATTACTAGCCCATTCCCAAATTCCTAAACCTTTAGTACAATGTTTTAGGGCTGCATCCATGTCTAAATATTGTAATGCTGGTTGTTTACCGGCAACAATCACATTGACATAATTACGACTTCTTAAACAATGGTCGGTTACTGATAATAAAGTATTAGCATCAGGTGGCAGATAAACACGAATAATTTCGGCTTTTTTGTTAATTACGTGGTCAATAAACCCAGGATCTTGGTGAGAGAACCCGTTATGATCTTGTCGCCAAACGTGGGAAGTGAGAAGATAATTTAAAGATGCAATTGGTCTTCTCCAAGTAATATGACGAGTCGTTTTCAACCATTTGGCGTGTTGGTTGAACATCGAATCAATGATGTGAATAAAAGCTTCATAACAGGAGAAGAAACCATGACGACCTGTTAATAAATAGCCTTCTAACCATCCTTGACAATTGGTTTCGCTGAGGATTTCCATTACTCGACCGTCCGGTGATAAATGGTCATCTTCGGGGAGAGTTTCCGCATCCCAAGCGCGATTTGTCACTTCAAATAAAGGGTCTAGCCGATTTGAGGCGGTTTCGTCAGGACCAAAAACGCGGAAGTTGCGGCTTTCGTCGTTCAGTTTCATAATGTCACGGAGAAACTTACCAGTAACTTTGGTAGCTTCGGCGTTAACTGTCCCTGGTTGGGGTACTTCTACAGCGTAGTTGGAGAAATCAGGCATTTTCAAGTCACGCAGCAAAATTCCGCCGTTAGCGTGGGGGTTGTCTCCCATGCGATGCTGACCTTTAGGCGCTAGTTCTGCAAGTTCGGGAAGGAGTTGACCATTTGCGTCGAAAAGTTCTTCTGGTTTGTAACTTTTTAGCCAATCTTCCAGCAGTTGCAGATGTTCCGGTTTACCAGCTATATCACTAAAGGGGACTTGGTGCGATCGCCAATAACCTTCTGTTTTCTTCCCGTCCACTTCCTTGGGACCCGTCCAACCTTTAGGAGTGCGTAAAACAATCATCGGCCACTGCGGTCTTTCTTGGCAACCATGTATCCGCGCTTCTCTTTGAATACTTTGAATTTCTGGAATGATTGTATCTAATACTGCTGCCATTTGTTGGTGAACTTCCGCAGGGTCACCACCTTCCACAAAGTAAGGTTTATAGCCATAGCCGATAAATAGGCTTTCTAACTCTTCATGAGGTATCCGTGCTAATACGGTTGGGTTGGCAATTTTGTAACCATTTAAATGCAGAATTGGTAAAACCGCACCATCAGTAACCGGGTTAATAAATTTGTTAGAATGCCAGCTAGTTGCCAAAGGTCCAGTTTCCGCTTCTCCGTCACCGACAACCGCCGCAACTATCAAATCAGGGTTATCAAATACCGCCCCATAAGCGTGAACTAAAGCATAACCTAATTCTCCCCCCTCATGGATAGAACCAGGGGTTTCTGGGGCGACGTGGCTGGGAATACCACCAGGAAAGGAAAATTGTTTGAATAGTTTTTGCATTCCCTCTTCATTTTGGGAAATGTTAGGGTAATATTCACTATATGTTCCTTCTAAGTATGTATTGGCAACAAGTCCGGGTCCACCATGTCCGGGTCCAGCTATGTAAATTGCATTGAGGTCGTATTTTTTGATAACTCGGTTAAAGTGGGCATAAATTAAGTTTAGCCCTGGAGTAGTTCCCCAATGTCCTAAGAGTCGAGGTTTGACGTGTTCTTGTTTGAGGGGTTCTCTTAGTAAAGGATTGTCAAGAAGGTAAATTTGTCCAACAGACAGATAGTTAGCAGCACGCCAATAGGCATTGATTTTTTTTAATTCTGCGTCTGTTAAAGACTTTATTTGTGGAATACTGGCAATAGTCATTTTAAACTCCCGTGTAAAGTATTTGCACCAATCAATTTTCAACCCATTTGTAGGGGCGTAGGGCCTGCGCCCAGTCTATATTCCTAATACTGACATTCCATCTACATTAAAACCTATACTTTTGAAAAAATTAAGGTAATCTAATTTGAAGAAGAAATTAAATCAGTCAAATGGCTGAAAATGCAATTCTAAGTATCGGAAAAAACGAAAATATCGCTAATAAAATTCTCAAGCACAAATCACAGATTATCCATGATAGAAACCGACTGGAAGACCGTCAAAACCTACGAAGACATCATCTACCAAAAAACCGACGGTATCGCCAAAATCACTATTAACCGTCCCCACAAACGTAACGCATTCCGTCCAAAAACCGTATTTGAACTATACGAAGCCTTTTGGGATGCTAAAGAAGATACCACCATTGGCGTAGTCCTATTTACAGGTGCAGGACCTCATACAGATGGAAAATATGCCTTTTGTTCAGGTGGTGATCAAAGTGTACGTGGACAAGCAGGTTATGTAGATGAAACCGGAATCCCCCGTTTAAATGTCTTAGATTTACAACGCCTGATTCGTTCCATGCCCAAAGTAGTAATTGCCCTAGTCGCGGGTTATGCTATTGGCGGAGGTCATGTTCTCCATTTAATTTGTGATTTAACTATTGCGGCTGATAATGCCATTTTTGGGCAAACGGGACCCAAAGTAGGGAGTTTCGATGGTGGTTTTGGTGCTAGTTATTTAGCCAGAATAGTAGGACAAAAAAAAGCCAGGGAAATATGGTTTCTCTGTCGTCAATATAACGCCCAAGAAGCCCTAGAAATGGGCTTGGTTAATACTGTCGTCCCTATAGAACAACTAGAAACAGAAGGCGTACAATGGGCGCAAGAAGTATTAGAAAAAAGTCCCATAGCTATTCGTTGTCTGAAATCAGCATTTAACGCTGACTGTGACGGACAAGCTGGTTTACAAGAATTGTCTGGTAACGCTACTCTACTTTATTACATGACAGAAGAAGGAGCAGAAGGAAAACAAGCCTTTTTGGAAAAGCGTCCTCCTAACTTCCGGGATTTTCCCTGGTTGCCTTAAATTGATTTGATCATGAAACTTTACCAATAACATTATTTTACTCCTTCTTTGTTCTCTTGACTCCTGACTGGGCGCAGGCCCTGCGCCCCTACCTCCGCTATATACCAAAATCGCACCTGTTGTGGAAGGTGCAATTTCTGAAGATGTCAAAATTGAAAACACTAACAAATTGCCAGTCAAATTTTATTAGGGTGGACAGAAAATTGATGACCGTAATCATGAATAGTTAAATGAGTACGCTTTGATTTTTCACTTCTTGTGTAGCGGAAGTCGGAATATCTTCAACAGAGGCTACTGTAACATGATCCAAATCGGTCGGGAGAGTTTGAGCAACAGCAAAAATCGGTTTGGCTACTGGTAAACTCCAAGCATCTTCTAAAGTTTCCCAAGCTGGTGCAAAAGCGGCCATGACCAAAGGACAGGCTTTCCAGACTCCTTGGACTGGTGCGCTCAATTTTTCACACATACCGCCACGACGACCTTGTGGCTGGTAATAACGACAATAACGACAGGTAGATGTTAAACGCTTAATTAGTTTCATGTGCCTTCATCTTCAGTACCATTCAGGACTAGTTATCACACTTATATATCTTGCTGGTTATCCAAAATAGACATGAAGGGTAAAAATCATTATTGGATATAGGTTCTAGCGATTATTAACCATAAACAAATTTTAGTATATCTTTAGATTCTTGTTATATATGTAAATAATTATTAGAGTGCCTACATATTTATTTTCATCTAAAACTTATTGGGGATCAAGATGAAAACATGAATTTTGGATTTCCTTGTTTTGTAAAAACGTTACTTTAGATAGAGTTAAAATCAGTTCTTAGCATTTAATTTACTGAATTATTTACAATAGTTCAATATTTATCCTAACCGCTTGGAGCAGCAGAGAGAACAAACATTCCATCGTTCCAGTTCACCCGGTGGAGTGGGACATTGACATTGGGGACATAAGGGGAGATGATGCGATCGCTCTTGCATCGTCTTAGCCCAATTCTCAAAAGCACCCAAAGCATTGTCAATATTGGCTTGAACTAACCTATCACCAATCAAATCATCAGCCACATAACTAGGATGTTCCGAGGCCGAAACAGTGGCTTCTGTTCCCGCTATTGATGAATTTTTCCACTCGGCTGTAGAAAAGCGAATATCTACCAAAGACGTAGATAGCTTGTTATTTAACTTTACCAACATAGTTTTCCTGCCAAATGTCAAATTTTGCGCCCAAGCAGCACTAGAAGTTGCTACCCACAAAACATCACGCTGAATAGACAAAGGACGAGTTTGCACCGCAACCGCAGTCCCCACAACTTCTACCCAGCACTTTAGCAACCGCAGCAATACCTGTTCTTGCCATTGTGGTGAACGTTGAATATTTCCTAAAACCTGATCAATTGACTTAAAAGACATATTATGTTATTAGTTTTACCATAAAAATAGCTGAATACTGATAATCAACTTTCACCAGTATATTGAAAATTCATTTAATCATCTACCCTGACTCCATCTTAAACAATGAATCAAAATCCTTTGATAGATTCTACCAAATCCCCGCAAACACCCCGCTTAAACCCTACCCTAACTATGGCACTGGCTAGTTTAGAAATACAATTGGATCAAGAATTAACCAGATATAGACGCACACGCAAAAACACCAAATCACAAACAGCAAGAAGTGTAGAAAGTTACACTAATTATCAAACAACAACCTTGTCGAAGGAGATTCAACTACCAGCAGTTCCTCCCGTAGCCATTCCCTCAGAAAATCCATTCTTGACGAATGAGACTGAAACCATTGATTTTCCCCAGGAGTTTGCTAACTTAGACATAGAAGAAACCCCCACCCCTCCAAACCTAGAAAAATCAACTAGCAGTATAGTTCCCACCAAAATTCCCTCCCCTGACAACCCAACCCTCCTCACCACAAATGATCCTCCTCAACAACCAAATGATTATTTAGAATCTAGTGAGGCATTATTGCGGAGTTTGACAGCCGTTGCACCACAAAATCAAACTCCTAATTCTCCTAAATCCCGTGATAGTGTCTTATCACCTTTAGGTATTGGTTCAATGCTGTTGCTATTATTGGCAAGTTTGACTTTAGGTTATGTCGTCTTCAATCCCAAAAATTTACCTAAATTGAATTTCAGTAGCGTACTAAACAATAATTCATCAAAGACTGCGGAAAATACACAAAACACAGAAATTATAGAAAATAATTCCCAACTGACTAGCGAACCAAAAATCACCCCCATAGCTAAATATCCTAATTTAGCCACCCAAGAATTTCGACAAGTTAGAGATCCTAAAGATGTCGTAGATTTAACACCAAAAGTTAAACCGACCCCTCAAATCATTTCCACTCCTGTAGCTATTCAACCCCCCATAACTCCTATCTCTCCATTACCGAGACTTTCCCCCTTACCTAACACCCTCTCTAAATCCACATCTTTAGCAAAGCCTACAGCTACTTTTTCACCCCTACCAGAAGATGTCAAACCATCAGCTAATGGCTACTATTATATTATTGCTGATAATCAAGGCGACAAAGCTTTAACAGCCGCCAAGCAAGTCGTTCCTGATGCTTATTTATCACCAAATAAAAAATTTATTTATTTGGGTGCTTTGAAAACCAAGGATGAGATTAAGCGCAGATTGCAGCAATTAGAAGCAAAAGGTATTAAAGGACGATTACAACAGCCATAGTTAAAAAATGCTGGTTTTACTGAATAAAATTTACTGAATTTAACGCCAAAAACTCTGATCTTTGCGTCTTTGCGCCTTTGCGTGAGGCTAATTCATACTGATTTCTTACTATGATAACAATATAGCAATCCTCAAAGTCCAGTAAATGGTCAAGGTAGAGCCAACATGGAAGTTATTAACCGTATTCTGCGGGTGATTCGCGCTAATTTTAATAGTCTGGTTAGCAATGCAGAAGATCCAGAAAAAATTCTGGAAACAGCTTTCATGGAAATGCAGGAGAATTTGGTACAATTGCGTCAAGGGGTAGCTCAAGCGATCGCCACCCAAAAGCGCACAGAACGCCAAGCAGCCGCAGGAGAATCCCAAGCCGCAGAATGGTATCGTCGCGCCCAATTAGCCCTCCAGCAAGGTAATGACTCCCTAGCACGGGAAGCTCTCACCAAACGCAAATTTTACCAAGAGACCGCTACAACTTTAACCAGCCAAATTCAGCAGCAAAAAGATGTAGTCGCCAAATTAAAGCAAGATATGCGGACTTTAGAGTTAAAACTGGCTGAGGTAAAAACTAAGAAAGATATGTATATCGCTCGCGCTCGTTCCGCCGAAGCTTCCTATCGGCTGCAAGAAATTTTAACTGGAGCTTCTGCTACATCTAGCTTAGGTGCATTAGAACGAATGGAGGAAAAAGTCTTACAAATAGAAGCACAATCAGAAGTTGCTAGTACACTGGGTGGTGATGATCTAGAAAAAAAATTTGCATCCTTAGATTCTCACCATGATATTGATACAGAACTCGCAGCCATGAAAACTTATATGCTAAATCAAGAAGAAAATCCCCAGCCAGATCATAATTTACCCAAAACACCCGAACCATAACTTTCCCTGGTTGGTTAGTATAGATAATTGATAGGTTCATCATTCAGAATAGAAAAAAATAGTAATCCAGACTGGAAAGACTACATTGGCATAGGTAGCTATTAATATAGTAGAAAAGCTAACTATCTAACCAAGAGCGTAAACCTCTAAAGGAAAAATAAATTTATGGGATTATTTGATCGCCTTAAACGAGTAGTTGGTGCTAACTTAAACGATTTAGTCAGTAAAGCCGAAGATCCAGAAAAAATGCTGGAACAAGCCCTCCTCGAAATGCAAGAGGATATGGTGAAGTTGCGCCAAGGTGTAGCACAAGCAATAGCTGCCCAAAAGCGCACTGAAAAACAGTATAATGAAGGACAAGCCGAAATTAATAAGTGGCAACGTAACGCCCAACTCGCCCTGCAAAAAGGTGATGAGAACCTAGCCCGTCAAGCATTAGAGCGCAAGAAAACTTATACTGATACCGCTACGGCTTTAAAAACTAGTCTAGATCAGCAAACTGTTCAGGTAGAAGGTCTGAAAAAGAATTTAATCCAGTTAGAGAGCAAAATTTCTGAAGCCAAAACCAAGAAAGAAATGCTCAAAGCCAGGATTACTGCGGCCAAAGCCCAAGAGCAACTCCAGGGCATGGTTAGCGGTATGAATACCAGTAGTGCCATGTCTGCTTTTGAGCGCATGGAAGAAAAAGTCTTAATGCAAGAGGCCCGCGCTCAGTCAGGAGCGGAGTTAGCAAGTGCAGATTTAGAACACCAATTTGCTCAGTTAGAATCTGGTAGTGATGTTGATGATGAATTGGCCGCTTTGAAAGCATCCCTAGCACCTGCACCCGACCGAAAACTACTACCCCCAGAACAACCTAGCACCACAACTCCAGTACAACCAACCAGTACAGCTAAATCGGTTGAACCAGTTGATGCTGAATTGGAATCTCTACGCAAACAATTGGATAATCTGTAGTTTTTGCAGATAATTCAATTCAGTTAATCCCACACATCTTGGTTGTGGGATTTTACTTCATTTTTTCCAATGATTGTGATAAATTACCAGATGAAAAGCTTGTATAGCCAGTATTCTATACTTGAGAAGGCAATAACTTGCGTTTTTACATCCATACATCCCCTTTAAGCGAAAGCTCAACTTATTCCCTTGCAGAGTATATAACTAGTGAGACAGAATTAATTACACAACGTCATTGCGTAAGCATTGCGTGGCGTTAGCCATATGGAACGAAGTGAAATGAAGCAATTCCAAGGGTTGTGATTGCTTCCCTTCGCTCGCAATGACTGTAAATATTTTTGTCCAATTACTTAACCTAAAATCCAAAATCCAAAATCCAAAATCGTATAACAACTGACTCTTAGATTGGGATAAAATATTTTGTAAATGAACTTGATTAATTTATGTCCATTGCATAATGGCGGTATGAAAATCAAAAATTCCATTTCTCGAACTCTTACTCTTTGCGCCTCTGCGCCTTTGCGTGAGACCAATTCATACTTTCATTCAGCAATGCCAATTTATGCTACTTTATGGAGACTATAATGACCAAGGGTGTAATCACTATCACTGATGCTGAGTTTGAAACGGAAGTATTAAAAGCCGAGCAGCCTGTATTAGTTTATTTCTGGGCTTCCTGGTGCGGACCTTGTCAATTGATGTCACCACTAATTAACTTAGCTGCAACAACTTATGGCGATCGCCTAAAAATTGTTAAAATAGAAGCTGACCCTAATCCACTCACCGTCAAGGAATATCGGGTAGAAGGTCTTCCTGCTCTTAGGTTACTAAGAGGAGAAACAGTATTAGAATCTACTGAAGGAGTAATTGGTAAAGATAAATTACTCAGTTTTTTAGATCAGCATTTAAATAATAATTAGTTACCCGTCAGTGATCAAAACTCCATAGTTTCTGATCACTTACTCATGACTAATGACCAATAAATAATAATTAAAATGCAATTTGCTACCCGGTTACAACCCTTAAAATCTAACGTATTTGCCGATATGGACACAGCCAAGACCATTGCTTTGGCTGCTGGAAGAGAATTAATTGATTTGTCCTTGGGTTCTTCAGATTTACCAGCCGAGAATCACGTCATAGAAGCGATCGCTCAATCTCTCCATGATCCTACCACTCATGGTTATTTATTATTTCGTGGCACTCAAAATTTCCGTCAAGCCGCAGCCCAGTGGTACGAGCAAAAATTCGGTATCCCAGTTGACCCAGAAACAGAAGTTTTACCCCTCATTGGTTCTCAAGAAGGGACTGCCCATTTGCCTTTAGCCGTGCTTAATCCCGGCGATTTTGCTTTATTATTAGATCCTGGTTATCCTTCCCATGCCGGGGGAGTATACTTAGCTGGTGGTCAAATTTACCCCATGCCATTAAAACCAGAAAATAACTTTTTACCA
This sequence comes from Aphanizomenon sp. UHCC 0183, assembly GCF_009712065.1. Lineage (NCBI taxonomy): Bacteria > Bacillati > Cyanobacteriota > Cyanophyceae > Nostocales > Aphanizomenonaceae > Aphanizomenon > Aphanizomenon sp. UHCC 0183. Next base: position 68,963 of record NZ_VILC01000017.1, read on the forward strand.
GTTTTAAGTGATATTCCCGCCAACATTTTAGCCCAGTCGCGGTTAATGGTATTAAGCTATCCCCATAATCCTACCAGTGCGATCGCCCCATTATCCTTCTTTCAAGAAGCCGTAGCCTTTTGTCAACAACATAATATAGTTCTCGTTCACGACTTCCCTTACGTAGATTTAGTCTTCACAGAAAAAACCCAAAATCCAAAATCCCCTGTTCCCTCAATTTTGCAAGCAGACCCCGAAAAAAGCGTCTCTATTGAATTCTTTACCCTTTCCAAATCCTATAATATGGGTGGTTTCCGCATTGGTTACGCAATTGGGAATCCGCAATTAATTCAAGCCCTTAAGCAAATCAAAGCCACCGTTGATTTTAACCAATATTTGGGAATTTTGAACGGAGCGATCGCCGCCCTCACCGGACCCCAAGATGGTGTAAAATCTGCCGTTGATATTTTTCGTCAACGCCGGGACACCTTCATTAAAGCCTTGCACCGTATCGGTTGGAACGTTCCCACACCAGAAGCCACAATGTACATTTGGGCAAAATTACCCCCACAATGGAGTCATAATTCCATAGAATTTTGCACCGAACTAGTTAAAAAAACAGGTGTAGCCGCTTCCCCAGGAGTCGGCTTCGGTCAATTCGGTGAAGGATACGTTCGCTTTGCATTAGTACAAAAACCAGAAATCTTAGAAACTGCTGTTGAAAGAATTTCCGAGTTCCTCTACTAAAGTTGCTAATCATCTAGTTGAACCTGGTAATAATAGGTAATTGGTTAGTAAATTTCTGTTTTCATCCTGTTAATCCTTTAATCGTGGATATCCTGATTCAGATATTATTAAACCATTCTCATACTCAAATCCAACCATTTAGACTGAGTAATGGGCGCACTAGTAGAAATATAATCAACCCCAGTTTCTGCCACAGCGCGAACAGTCTCTAGAGTTACATTTCCCGAAGCCTCAATTTTTACCCGATCATCTTCATTACGAATCAATAATACAGCCTCACTCATCATAGACAAAGGCATATTATCTAACATAATAATATCTGCTCTGTACTGTAAAGCTTCCCGCACCTGTGCTAAATTTTCCGTTTCCACCTCAATAGTCAGAGGATAAGGAACGTGAGAACGAATGCGGGTAATAGCTTCCCCAATTCCCCCAGCCGCAACAATATGATTATCCTTAATCATCACCGCATCATCTAAACCCATCCGGTGATTCATCGCACCACCCAAAGCAGTAGCGTACTTTTCCAAAATTCTCAACCCTGGAGTAGTTTTGCGCGTATCCACCAACTGAGCAGGTAAATCAGCTATTTTTTCTACATATATATTAGTCAAACTGGCAATTCCACTTAACCGCATCACCAAATTAAGCGCTACCCTTTCCCCCATTAACAGCGTATCCAGTGAACCATTAATTTCCGCTATCACCTGTCCTGGTTCACAAGGTGTACCCTCATCGGTAACATTGACAAAATCAACTTGATTATTCAAAAGTTGAAACACCCTAGCCGCAATCGGTAAACCAGTAATTATCCCTGGTGCTTTCGCTATCCATTTAGCTTCTCCTCTAGTGGGATGTTGGGACAATAGAGATTGAGTAGTACGATCTCCCCTACCAATATCTTCCAATAACCAACTTTGCAACAATTGATCCAGCACCAAAAATGGTGGTAGTACAGCCACTGAACTCTTCATATCATCTCTAATATCTATATCCACTCAACACTATCAATTATTGTCTTTCTTTCTCTAATGACTCAAAAAACCCAGAAGTGGAACTCCACAAACCCAGCCAAATCAAAAACACCACCAAAAGGGCAGAAATCTCAGGAATTTTAACGCTCATAACCCTTGTCTCACAAGGATTTTAGATAAAACAAAAAACAAACCGAAAAATAGTTTGCCAAAGTAGTTGACAAACCAGA
>NZ_VILC01000180.1:0-4587 GCF_009712065.1 Aphanizomenon sp. UHCC 0183
TTGGATGATTTGCGATCGCTCTAACAAATTACGTATAGCAGCGGCTATCTCTTCCAATTCAAATGGCTTAGACAAATACATATCACAGCCAGACTGATATCCCAAAATTCGTTCTTGAGTTTTCGTTCTTTCTGTCAACAAAATCACAGGTAATAATCGAAACGCCGATAATTGACGAACACGACGCACCAACTCATAACCATTCATCTGTGGCATCATAATATCTGTCACCATCAAATCAGGATGACGCTTTTCAATCATAGCCAAAGCGTCTACACCATTATCAACAGCTATAACATTATACCCGGACAGATCAAGATAATCACTAATAGATAGGCGTGTACCTAAATCGTCATCTGCGACAAGAATAGTCAAGGGCATGGATAGTACACCCCTATAATCTTTTGGTCGAGCAATTTACTGTAATCACAAATATTAATAGACACAAGCAAGAATACTAATTCTATCTCTAATACTATGACAAGATTACTTACTCATGATGACATCATCAATGATTTCTAAAGAAAATATTAAATTTTCACAAATTGTTCATGAAACTTTACGTAATCTCCAAAAAAAAGAGATGATTTTTGACCAATCACCTCTTCCCCAGTCCCTTTGGATTACAATTAAAGAAAAAGCCAGTCTAAAGAAATTTTTGGGCGTATTTATTAAAACTTAAGAAGATTTTTGATGAGTGATAAACAGAGTGAAGGTTACAAAGTTATTTGTGATAATCGGCAAGCACGGTTTTTATATGAAATCATAGAAACCTATGAAGCGGGTATTCAATTGACAGGAACTGAAGTCAAGTCAATTCGTGCCGGTAAAGCCAATTTACAAGATGGTTATGCGTTGCTTCGTGACGGGGAAGCATGGTTAATTAACGTACATATTTCTCCTTATACCTCCAGCGGTGCATATTTTAATCACGAACCCAGACGAACCCGCAAGTTATTACTTCATAAACAAGAACTGCGTAAACTCATTGGTAGGGTACAACAGGAAGGTTTAACCCTCGTCCCCCTAAAAATGTATCTAAAACGGGGCTGGGTAAAAATAGTTATTGCCCTGGGTAAAGGTAAAAAACTCCACGACAAACGCGAAAGCCTCAAACGTCGTGATGATCAACGAGATATGCAAAGGGCAATGAAGAGGTATTAAGAGTCAGGAGTCAGGAGTCAGGAGAAAGAAAGAAGGAGGAAGAAGAAAATTTCTCTTTTCTGCCCCCTATTCCCTCTTAACTGTCACCTGTCACCTGTCACCTGTCACCTGATTCTTCCTTGTTAAAGGTTGCCAATAGCTGGCAACTAAAGCCACCATAAACCACCAGAGGGTATTAACTTCAGGGCGATAGAAGACTGTATCAAATAGACCCTGAGCAAGTATACCTAGGATACTAGCGATCGCCCCAATTAACCATAAGCCCTCGATATTTTTAGTTTCTCGTAATCGTCGCAGTTGCAAAAATCCTGTATTGAAGGTGACGACTATTAACCATAAGAAACAGGTAAAACCCAAAAAGCCAGTTTCCACAATGGTTTCTAGAAACACAGAATAGGCACTTAAAGCCGTAAACCGAGGACGTTGATAGAGAGGATAAACCTTATTAAAAGAACCATGTCCAGGTCCTATACCAATTATCGGGCGATCGCGGATCATTTGAAACACAGATTCCCAGACATTTTTGCGAAAATTATTACTACTGTCTTGGCGGTCAGCAAATATACTCACAACCCGCACCCGGAAAGGTTCGACAAATAACACCCCTATCACCAATAACCCCACCACACTTCCCAACAGAATAGGTAAAGACCAACTCCGCCAAAATGGGGGCATATTTATACTCCACCAATAAATTAGGAATACCGCCACAGTAAACAATCCCACCAACAAAGCAATCCAACCACCGCGACTAAAGGTAAGAATTAAAGTAGCAGCATTGACAAAAAGCATCGTTAATGCTAGTGATTTCCTGATCCAACCTGGCCAAGCCACAATAGCCACCAAACTTAAAACCACAGCCGGCAAAAGATATCCAGCCAATAAATTGGGATTACCTAAATAACTGTAAACCCTGGTAGTCTTAGCCAAAGGTGATTCCGGGTCAACCCAAGTAGCTAAAGCCTTCGCGCCAAAAAACCATTGTCGCAACCCATAGACGCTAACAATCAGGGATATATGCAAATAAAGAGTAATTAACCAAGACCGAAACCGGGGGACTCGCAGCACCCTAGCACAGAGGGCAAACAGCAACAAATAAAGAGTTAATGTTTGTAAATCACCCAAAGCGGCTTTTTTTACCGGTGATAGAGCCGTTGATATCGCCGCAACACCCCAATACAGCAACACTAGCAGGTGAATAGGAGTAACGGAAGCCGCATTGGCTGATTTATTGTCATCCGATAAAGTCAACAGCAGCCAAAAGCCGACACAAGCCACCAACAATAAACCGATTAAAGTAGTAGAAACAAAAGGTGCGAGAGCATAAATAAGGCTAAGTAAGCCAACAGCAATAATATCTCCCCACTGCATTAAGATACTACTTTGTCGCCAAGGCAGCAAAAGTCCCACCAGAAACCGATGTAGGTAACTACCAGACAAATATTCTTTCAGTGGTAAAGAAGATAAAGTCAATCTTTCCCAGACTAAATTCATGGAGAAATACAAAATACAGAAGTTATGCAGTATAGCTTACGGCAAGTCTGGCTGTGAAAATTAATATTCCTTTCCTCAATAGTTTGCCAATACCTTGTCTATTTTTTGTAGGTCGGGTTAAGCGACAGCGCAACCCGACGCATTTGTTGGGTTATGGCTAATGCCTCCGGCGATAGCGAAGCGCTGCTGCAAGCAGTTCGCAGGGATACGCCTCCTGTCAAGGATAAGTGAACGTACCTCAACCAAACCTCGTATCTTAGGGACTTCCAATTAAAAAAATACCCAAAAATTTCTTGTGGTGCGGGCATCTTGCCCGCACCACAAGGACGGGCAGGATGCCCATCCCACAAAATTGGGTAATTTATTTTGGCGTTGCTGAATCGAGGTATGAAATTTCCAAATTGAACCTTTAAAAATCTTACCTTTGCGTCTTTGCGCCTTTGCGTGAGACTAAAATTCATACCCTTAATCAGCAACGCCTTTATTTTTTGGTGTTCCCTTAGAAAACTATGTAAAGTTTTTATTTTTCTCGTTTTCTCGTTCTTATACTCTGTATGGGAATGAATTTATAGAAGGCTCTGACTTCAATAGCAGCAAGAGGCAGAGCCTCTGTGATGGCATTCCCAGTCAGAGACTGGGAACGAGGTTGTACTATCTTTTTTTGGAATTATGCGGGGGGCGTTGTTGGGGGTGATCTCCATTCTTGGGGACACTGGGGGAATTTAATTGTTTGCGACCATTAGTAATAATTTTTAACATTTCCTGAATATCCTGTTCAATATTAGCCAGAACGTTATCAGCGTATTTATCAGCACCATCTTCAATTTCTTCAGCTTGAGAAATTGCAGTTTGGCGCATTTCTTCTAATTCTTGTTGACAAGCGCGACGTTTACGGTCAATTTCTGCGAGGGTGTCTTGCATCATGGCTTCACAATCTTGCTGGACTTGTCGCCGCAGTTGGTCAGCTTCTCGCTGTGCTTGCCTGACAATATCACTTTCGGACAAAATTTGCGCTCTTTTGGCTTGGGCTACGTCTACTACCTGTTGTCCATACTCTTCCGCTTCTAGGAGAATTTCATTCTTTTGAGCCAAAATATTGAGCGCTTCCTGAAACACCGTTGGTAAAGAAAGACGGACAAAATCCAATTGTTCAAGTAATTTATCTTCATCTATTAAGGTACGTCCCGTGAGGGGAATCCTCAAACTAGAGAGAACTATTTCCTCTAATTGGTTGAGTTCGTGCTGAATATCTACCCCTGATGTTGGCGCTGGATTGCCAATGGAAGGGATACCATTCACGTACTCTCGTGGGGGAGGATTGTTGCCGTTATGGTTGGATTCGAGGCTAGGGATTTTTGGTTGTAGCATTGGTATATATCTAGGGCAATGTGTGGGGGAACAAGATGATCAACAGAGCCACCAAACCTGGCAATCTCCTTTACCACACTACTACTTAAAAAACTATACTCATTTGATGTTGCCAGAAAAACTGTCTCGATCTGAGTAGACAATGTTTTATTAGTGTGAGCCATTTGTAGCTCAATCTCAAAGTCAGAAACCGCTCTTAACCCCCGTAACAAAACTTGCGCTTGTTGCATTTGGGCATATTTTACGGTCAAACCGTCAAAGCTGTCTACTCCTACATTTGGTAAATGTTTTGTAGATAGACGAATTTGTTCTAATCTTTGCTCTACTGTAAACAATGGTATTTTACTGGGATTGCGGAGGACGGCAACTATGACTCGTTCAAATAGACGACTACTGCGCTGAATAAGGTCTAAATGTCCCAAGGTGATGGGATCAAAACTACCAGGATAAATAGCAATCACAATGTTATTTTAAGTGATTATATTGACGGATTTTCAAGAGAACTTTATTAAATCTAACACAGGGAGTGGGGGGTGGGGGAGTGGGGGGTAGGGGAGGTGG
>NZ_VILC01000180.1:4645-25362 GCF_009712065.1 Aphanizomenon sp. UHCC 0183
AGGTGGGGGAGGTGGGGGAGGTGGGGGAGGTGGGGGAGGTAGGGGAGGTAGGGGAGGTAGGGGAGGTGGGGGAGGAATTTTACTAATGACAACGAACAACGAACAACTGACAACTGACAACTGACAACTGACAACTGACTAATGATTTTAATTTTGCTGAATTACTTATCGCTATAGTGACTAAGACGTACTATATTATTGTGTTTCATCTCCATAGATTTCAAATTCCTATAGGTAATTTTGTATGGTAGTGGATTTTTCTGTTTTGCCTTTGGGGTTTTTATTTACTTCTCCTGGTCCGATTGTGGTTAAATTGGGACCAATTGTTATTCGTTGGTATGGGTTGTTGATTGCTTCTGCTGTGTTACTTGGTGTTAGTCTTTCTCAATACTTAGCCAAGCGTCGTCATCTGAATCCAGATTTAATCAGTGATTTATCAATTTGGTTGGTGATTGGGGCTATTCCTGCCGCTAGATTGTATTATGTTTTGTTTCAGTGGCCAGAATATTCTCAACACCCGGAACGGATAATTGCAATTTGGCAAGGGGGTATTGCGATTCATGGGGCAATTATTGGCGGTGCGATCGCGGCGTTAATTTTTGCTAGATTGAATAAGGTATCTTTTTGGCAATTGACTGATTTGGTTGCCCCTTCCTTAATACTAGGGCAAGCCATTGGTCGGTGGGGAAATTTTTTCAACTCGGAAGCTTTTGGCAGACCAACTAATTTACCTTGGAAATTATATATTCCCCCAGATCGTCGTCCTTTGGATTTCGTGAATTTTGAATATTTCCATCCCACTTTTCTGTATGAATCCCTGTGGAATTTAATGGTGTTTGCATTGTTGCTAACTTTGTTTTTTCGAGCTTTATCTAAAAAACCCCGGTTGAAGGTAGGAACGTTATTTTTAGTTTACTGGGTTGCCTATAGCTTGGGACGGATTTGGATTGAAGGTTTACGCACAGATAGCTTAATGCTAGGACCTTTACGGATGGCACAAATGGTAAGTTTAGGGGGAATGACTTTAGGATTATTTGGTTTAGCTTGGCTGTATATATTCAAGCGTTCTTTACCTGATGTTGTTTCTCCACTCAATGGAGAAAAAAATGCCCCAGAGTAATTAATCTCCAGGGCTTAACCAGGGTGCATCTACCATCTATTTCTACTAGGCAAAGTGGCTGAATCCGGAAGGGTACTCAGGAAATGCTAAAAGTTTTTTTTTGCAGGGTTTTGAAAGGGGACATTGATGAGTGAATCTACTAGTAATTTAAGTTTTTCTAAGTATCCAAATTCCTTAGAACCTGCGGTTTATATTGTCGGTGCTGGACCAGGAGATCCTGATTTATTAACGGTTAGGGCGCAAAAGTTGTTGGCTGCGGCTGATGTGATTTTATTTGCAGATTCTTTAATTCCCGAACAGATTTTAGATATTTGTCGTGCAGATGCGGAAATTATCAAAACGGCAAATCGGACTTTGGAAGAAATTTTACCATTGATGATTGATGCCGTGCGATCGCATAAATCAGTGGTCAGGCTACATTCTGGTGATCCTAGTCTGTATAGTGCTATTCATGAACAAATGCAGCTATTAGCCGATGCGGATATTCCTTTTGAAGTTATCCCTGGTATCAGTGCCTTTCAAGCTGCCGCAGCTAAATTGAAAATAGAGTTAACTGTCCCTGGTTTAGTCCAAACTATTATTCTCACTCGCATTAGCGGTCGTACCCATGTCCCTGATACTGAAGAGTTAGCAGCTTTAGCCGCCCATCGTGCCAGTTTATGTTTATATTTAAGTGTGAGTCATATTACTGAAGCCCAAGAGAAATTATTAGAACATTATGATCCAGATACTCCAGTAGCAATTTGCTATCGCTTAGGCTGGCCAGATGAAAAAATCCGGGTTGTAAATTTAGCACAAATCGCAGATTGTACCCATGAAGAAAAATTACGGCGAACTACACTTTATGTCATCAGTCCCGCACTACTACCAGTAAGTGGGCGCTCCCGCTTATATCACCCCGAACATAATCATTTATTCCGTGCATCCCATAATCTTGGCTAGTACCGCAAGGCGGAAGTCAAAAGTCAAAAGTCAAAAGTCAAAAGTCAAAATGAAGACAGTATAGGCTTCTGGAGGATTTAGAATGGTTGGTTTATTTACGCCGTTTTGTACTAATAGTTCGTCAAATAAATTTTGACGGGTAATAAAAAAAAACTTCTGTTCTCCCCTCCCCCACCTCCCCTCCCTCCCCCACCTCCCCCACCTCCCCCACCTCCCCTCCCCCCCTGAAGATGGAATATCTCTGAAAAAACAAGATGAACAAAAGTAATATCTGTATAGTTACTATTCCTGGGTATACAATTACTGAACTTATTTATGCTAGTAAAAAAACTACAGTTTATCGTGGTCAACAGCAAACAACACAGATTTCAGTTATTATCAAGATTCTCAACGCAGAATATCCCCGGTTGCAGGATTTAATAGCATTTAAAAATCAATTTGCTATTAGTCAACAAATAGATCACCCAAATATTATTAAATGTTATGCCCTAGAAAAATATGGTAATAGTTATGCCATAATCTTAGAAGATTTTAGTGGTATATCGTTGAGTGAATATACCAATTTACAAAAATTAGATATTAACTCTTTTATATCTATTGCGATCGCAATTACTAAAGCATTAGAGTTTCTGTATGCCAAGAAAATTATTCATAAGGACATTAAGCCCAGAAATATTCTAATTAATCCCCAAACTCAGAAAATCAAGCTGATAGATTTTGGTATTTCCTCCCTATTACCTAAAGAAACTGCGGACATCCAAAGCCAGAATGTGTTATCAGGGACACTTACCTATATGTCTCCAGAACAAACAGGAAGAATGAATAGAAGCATAGATTACCGCACTGATTTTTATTCTTTAGGAGTAACTTTTTATGAATTACTCACAGGACAATTACCTTTTTATAGTCCAAACCATTTAGAATTGATATATTACCATCTGGCAAAAGAACCTATTAATGCTAGAGAAATTAATCCCCAAATTCCTCAAGTTTTAGCAGATGTCATTACTAAGTTAATGGCAAAAAACCCTGATGATAGATATCAAACAGCTAGAGGAATTAGATATGATCTAGAAATATGTCAAAAAATGTTATTAACTGAAGGTGAAATTAATAACTTTGAATTAGCAAAACGAGATATCAGTGATAGGTTTCTGATTCATAACAGACTATATGGTAGAGAACAGGAAATTATTACTTTATTAAAGGCTTTTGAGAACGTCAGTGCTGGTAATAAAGAATTAATGTTAGTGGCAGGTTTTTCTGGGATTGGTAAAACTGCTGTCGTTAATGAAGTTCATAAACCAATTGTGCGGAAAAAAGGTTATTTTATCTCTGGTAAATATGATCAATTTCAGCGAAATATTCCCTTTTCTGCATTAGTGCAAGCATTTCGCAGTCTCATGAGACAACTGCTAACTGAAAATACAGTACAGTTACAAGAGTGGAAGATTCAGGTATTATCAGCTTTGGGAGAACAAGCACAGGTAATTATTGATGTCATTCCTGAACTAGAAAATATTATTGGTCAGCAATCACCAGTTCCTGAACTGACGGGAAATGCTTCAGAAAATCGCTTTAATTTATTATTTAGTAAGTTTATTCAGGTATTTGCTACAGGTGAACATCCATTAGTCATTTTCTTAGATGATTTACAATGGGCTGATATAGCTTCTTTAAAATTAATAAAATTATTAATGTGTGAAAAATACACAAAATATTTATTATTAATTGGAGCATATCGAGATAATGAAGTCAATCCGGGACATCCTTTAATCACAACTTTAGATAATATTCGTCAAGAAAATATCACAATTAATCAGATTATTTTGCAAGCTTTAGATAAATCTCATATTAGACTATTAGTTACAGATACTCTATCTTGTCCGAAATTACATAACCAAGACCTAACAGAACTACTTTTAAGAACCACTCAAGGTAATCCATTTTTTACCAATCAGTTACTTAAATCATTACATGAAGATGGATTAATTACTTTTAATTTTAGCCTTGGTTATTGGCAGTGTGATATAAATGCAGCCAAAGCTTTATATCATAATGATGATATTGTTAATTTTCTTAAAATCCAATTACAAAAATTACCTAAAAATACTCAAGATATTTTAAAAATAGCTGCTTGTATTGGCAACCAATTTGATTTATCTACCCTGGCTATAGTTTGTGAAAAATCCCAAATACAAATAGCGGCTGAATTATGGGATGCTTTGCAAGAAGAACTGATTATTCCCCAAAATGAAGCATATAAATTTTTTACGGGCGAAGAATCAGTATTTGATGTTTTTAACTTAAATTTCCCGGTTAATAACACTGAATTAATTTTCGCTAAATATAAATTTTTTCATGACCGAGTTCAGCAAGCAGCTTATGTCCTAATTTCTGATGTTGATAAATTAGCAATGCACTTAAAAATTGGTCAGTTACTATTAAAAAATACCAATGCTGCGGAACTGGAAGAGAAGATATTTGAGATAGTTAACCAGTTAAATATTGGGGTTGAATTAATTACTAATCAGTCAGAAAGACATGAATTAGCTAAATTAAATTTAATTGCTGGTTGTAAAGCAAAATCTTCTACCGCTTATGAATCTGCTATTAGATATTTAAAGGTAGGCTTGGAACTTTTAGCAATAAATAGTTGGGAAGATGAGTATGAATTAACTTTAAATATTTACACAGAAATCGCAGAAGCAGAATATTTAAATGTTGATTTTGAGCAAGCAGAAATATATATAGAAGTAGTTAAACAAAATGCTACCAGTCTTATAGATCAAGTAAAAGTGTATGAAGCACAAATACAAATCTATATGTCTCAATTGCAACTACAAAGAGCAATAGAGACAGGGTTGAATTTAGTCAACTTGCTGGGAGTAAATTTAGAAAAAACACCTCCACAAAACTTAAATGTTGATGATTTAATCAATTTACCAGAGATGATAGCTACTGATAAACTTGCGGTGATGCGGATTTTAACTAATCTGACTGCTGCTAGTTATTTTGTTAATCCAGAATTATTCCCAGTTATTATCTTTACCATGATCAATCTATCAGTAAACTATGGTAATTCCCCGTTTTCTGCTCCTGGATATGTGAATTATGGGGTGATACTCTGCGGTTTTGTTGCTGATATTGAAACTGGATATCGTTATGGTGAATTGGCTTTAAATATATTAGATAAATTTGATGGTAGAACAGTTAAATGTCGAGTTATGCTAATGTGGGCTTGCAATGTCCTATTTTGGAAAAAACATCTCAAAACAGTAGTAAGTAGCCTACAAGAAGCCTTACAAAGCGGAATAGAAACTGGAGATTTAGAATATTCTGGTTACTGCTCGTCAATGTATAACATGAATATGATTTTCAGTGGTGAAAACTTATCCTATGTATTTGAGCAGTTAAAAAGTCATATACTTTTAATGTATAGCTTGAAGCAAGAAGGTACCGTTTTACTACATAAGCTATGGTATCAGCTAGTTTTTAATTTTGCAGAAATTAATGAAACCAAACAAACATTTGATGGTGAGTTATTTGATGAATCTCAAATATTACCAATTTTGATCGCATCTAAAGCATCAACTGTAATATTTTCATTATATTTAGCAAAAACTATATTTTATTACTTCTCTGGTTTGACCAGTATTGCTGTTGAGAATGGGATTCAAGGTGAAGCTTATTTAGAATGTGTAGTGGGACAAGTTACTACGAGTCAATATAATTTTTATTATTCTTTATCTCTTTTAGCTGAATATGATCAGCAGTCTGTGAGTGGACAAAAACAATATTTAGAAAAGGTTTTATCCAATCAAGAGAAAATGAAAAATTGGGCTGTTCATGCACCCATGAATTTTCAACATAAATATGAATTAATAGAAGCAGAAAAAGCGAGAGTGTTAGGAAATAATTGGCAAGCAATAGAGCTTTATGACCAAGCAATTATTGGAGCTAAAAAACACAAATATCTTCATGAAGAAGCACTAGCTAATGAACTAGCAGCTAAATTTTACCTGAGCTTTAATAAAGAGAAAATTGCTAAAACTTATTTAATAGATGCTTATTATTGTTATGCTAATTGGGGAGCTAGGGCTAAAATTGAGAGTTTAGAAACAACCTATCCTCATTTGCTTGAACCTATTATTAATCAAACTAAAACTAAATTAACAGCCGGTGAAGTAAGTACACTTATTAGTAAACCTAGTTTGACGGGTGTTTCTGCATTATTAGATTTAGAAACTGTGACTAAAGCATCCTTAGCCATTGCTTCAGAAATTCAGATAGATAAGTTATTATATACTCTCATGCAGGTAATATCAGAGAATGTTGCCGCCAATAAATCTGCATTAATTTTGCAAAAAGAGGGAAATTTAATATTAGTAGCTCAATGTATGAATGAACATGAATATAAATTTTCTACTACACCAATTAACGATAGCCAAGATTTACCATTAAGTATTATTAATTATGTAGCAAATATGCAAGAATATTTATTAATTAGTGATGCTACAAATGATCAGGATTTTGCCAATGATTCATACATTATTCAGCATCAATCCAAATCTATATTATGCAATCCTATTTTGAATAAAGGGCAATTAATTGGTATTCTTTATTTAGAAAATAATCTAACTGTGGATGCTTTCACTATTGACAGATTAAGAATATTAAATCTCCTATCTTCTCAAGCTGCTATTTCCCTAGAAAATGCCCAACTCTATAGTAATTTAGAAGAAAAAGTCACCCAAAGAACTCAGGAATTAAATGAAAATAATCTGCATTTAGAACAAACACTACATGAGTTAAAAGCCACACAATCCCAACTAATCCAAACGGAGAAAATGTCCAGTTTAGGACGAATGGTAGCGGGTATTGCCCATGAAATTAATAATCCTATAAATTTCATCTATGCGAACATTGAACACGCTAGTAATTATACTGAATCTATTATCAATTTACTGAATATATATCAACAAGAATATCCTAGTCACTCAGCTACTATTGAAAAATATAAACAAGACAATGATTTTGATTTTGTTATTCAAGATTTACCTAGAATTCTTGATTCAATGACAGTAGGTTCAGAACGGATTCGGAAGATTATTTTAAGTTTACGTAATTTTTCCCGCCTTGACGAGTCCGAAATGAAACCTGTAGATATCCATGAGGGAATTGATAGTACATTAATGATTTTAGAAACTCGATTCCAAGAAAAGTTAGGCTATTCTAGCAATGTAGTCATTAAAAATTATGGTAATCTTCCCTTAGTCCAATGTTATGCTTCTCAACTAAATCAGGTATTTATGAATATCATTAGTAATGCCATTGATGTTCTCAAACAGCGTGAAAAAAGTTTATCTACCGCAGAACTCAAGAATAATCCTAACCAGATCATTATTCGCACTCAAATCATTAATAATAATTGGGTACAAATTGCCATTAAAGATAATGGTATGGGGATAAATCCCGAAATTAAACAACGCATATTTGATCCTTTTTTCACCACCAAACCTGTAGGAGAAGGTACAGGTTTAGGACTATCAATCAGTTATCAAATTATCGTAGATAAACACAGTGGTAAATTAGATTGTATCTCTGCACCCGGAAAAGGAACAGAATTTATCATTGAAATTCCCATAAAACTCCACCAACCATAAAACGCCTACTCTCCGCGCCTCTGCGCCTCTGCGTGCAAAAAAAATATTCAACTCTGCATAACAGCATCCAATAATAACCCAGCCCCAAACCGAACAGGATCTGTACAAGGTAACTTAGTTTCTGCTATAATTTGAGCGATCGCATTTTTCGCCTCCACTTCCCCCAAATTCCGAGTATTCAAAGCAATTCCCACCACAGGAACAGGACGAAAAGCCCCCGCACCACTAGCAACAATTTCATACATCCGAATCACCTCAGATAACGCTGGAATTGGTATATGAGGATTATTACGGTTATGGGTTTGTCCTGCTTGATGCACCAATATTAAATGTGTAGGTTGAGAACCGCGAATTAACGGTAAAGTAGCCGTTGAGCCAGGGTGTAAAAGAGAACCTTGCCCCTCAATTTGCAAAATGTCGTAATGTTGACCAAAACGCATCACCAACTGTTCCACCGCACCCGCAGCAAAATCCACCCGCACAGCGTCTAAAGCCACCCCTTCCCCTTCCAACATTAACCCAGTTTGACCAGTAGCCAAAAACTTAGAACGGATACCCTGCAACTTAGCCACCCGGTGTAATTCCAGACTGGTAGACATTTTACCAATAGCCATATCCGTTCCCACCGTCAACACCCGCCGACAGGGCAGAGTTTGCGCCATTGCCGATGCTACATCTAAATTAGCTGGTTCTTTGCGGACATCCCAAATTAATTGTCCTGGTTTCAGGAGAGCATTTAACTCCGGTATATTTGCCATTGGTGTATGTAACCCATTTACCAAAGACATTCCCGCCTTGAGGGCATCTTTGATATCCAGCCAATAATCATCAGGAACAGCACCACCTTTAGGTGCAATCCCAATTACTAGAACTTCCGGTTTATACTGTAAAGCTGCTGTCACAGATGCCACAATTGGCGCATCTCGCTGAATACCTGTTAACTCGACTAAAGACTTACCTACAGATTCTCTATCAATCACCGCCACAATGGGGGACTCGCTGTAGCGTAAAATTGACAACCCTGTTTTTCCTTGAACTCCAGTAATTCCCTCATGAAGAAGAATTGCTATTTTTTGATTAAGCGACAGACGCACAGTGTTTCACTCCCAAACCAGGTAAATTATTCGGCAAAACTCGCCCATTTTCTACCACTGCACCAGTAAAAGGATCATCAATTAGATTTAAGTGACTATCTAAATCCAAATAATCAGCCAGTGGTGCAAGTTGTAAAGCGGCGGTATTAGCAAGACAACTATCAGAATAACAGCCAAACATGATTTGTAAATTATGGGCTTTGGCTGTATGCACCATCCGCATGGCTTCAGTGATTCCCCCAGATTTCATTAATTTGATATTAATGCCATCAACATGATTAGCTAATTGGGGAATATCCGCACTGGTAAAGCAACTTTCATCTACAAAAATTGGTAAGGGGGAATGTTTTTTCAATTCGGCTAAATTTGCTTCTTCACCCCTTGCTAATGGCTGTTCTACATACTTTATTCCCAAATCAGCTAACCAATTACACATATTTACAGCATCGGTTAAATTCCAACCTCCGTTAGCATCAACAAGTATATCTTTTCCGTCCGCTTCTTCCCGTACCGCTAAGAGCATTTTTTGATCTGCTTCTATTCCCTCGGTTGAACCTAATTTGACTTTTAACAACTGCACATCCATAAATTGTAACCAGTCTCCCGTCCTTGCCCTTGCACCTGCTGGGGAATTAATGCCAATTGTTACCGATGTTGGGGCGATCGCATTTTTATCCAGTCCCCACAGTTGCCACAATGGCAAATTCACACGCTTACCCAACCAATCATGTAATGCCATATCCACAGCCGCTTTGACTGCGGACGGAATTTGCATTTGTTCTAATAGTGCCTCAATTTCCTGCCGTTGCCAAGGGCTATATTTTTGTAAAGTAGGTATGATTTGCTGCAAAGTTTCCTGGGTTTTCTCCGTAGATTGCCTATGGTTGCCTACACCAAAAGGAGATGCTTCTCCCCAACCTGTAATTCCTTCTGCGGTAATTTGTAACCAGATATTTGTTGTTTGTGCTGTTGTCCCCCGACTAATTGTGAGGGGAAATCGTTTGTTGACGGTGAAGGTTTGAAAATTGATTTGCATAAATATAAGTAGGTGAACACAATAAAACCAAACTGTGTAAAGAAATGTAAAATCGCCCAAACCCTCTTCACTCTTGCCTCTTGCCTCTTGCCTTTTGCCTTGCCATAACGACAATTTTCAACGCTCACCTACTTATTCAATAGGGAATAGTGACAAGAAATAGAAATTATGAAATGAGTGGGAAAATGTTCAGGTTATGGCTTTGTTGCTATTTCACAATAGTTCAATAAATTCATCCACACTCAAACCCGCTTGTCGAATAATCCCACGCAAAGTACCTCTATCTAGTTCTTTATGATCTGGTACAGATATTGTGGTTCTAGGTTCTTCACGAACCATTATAATGTGACTTCCTCTTTGCCTATCCACAACAAAGCCGATTTTTTCTAGTGCTTTTACACACTCTAAACCTGAGATTATAGGTAATTTACTCACACCAGCACAACCTCAACTGTATCTTCTGGAACAGGTTCATTTCTGTCTTGCAAAACTTCAATGTAGAGAGATATTGCCTCTTCTATATTAGCTAAAGCTTCCTCACGAGTTTTACCCTGACTAATACAACCGGGTAAACTGGGTACTTCGACAACAAAATACCCATCTTCACCATGAGATAACAGCACTTTCCGTTGAGATTTTATTGTTACCATAGTTCAATCAAGTTCTCCATGAAATAACAAACCTAGTTACAAATATTTTATTCTGGTAAATCATTTATATCATATAACTTTATTTGCCAGTTTGCTTGGTGTATTTTACATTGAGTTGGATGTTTGAAATACTATGTTGATTATGCAAATTACAAACCGTGATGTAAAATGTTTACGATATAAAGAAACTTCCAACAATATACATTATGATGCAATTTACAGTATTCTACTCTTGGCAATCTGATTTAGATTCATCACTATAAGTTAAGTCCTAAACCAGAAAATTTTTCTATGTCTCCTGGGGATAAATTTAAAAGTGGTTGGATGGTATATAGATAAGTTTGGATATCGTAATAAAATTCATTCAGAAAGTCTATTAAAAACCGTTTTTTATCAAGAAGTTCATTTTTATATTTAGATAGTGTATTTAGAATTTCTTTAATCCTAACTGCCAATTCAATTTCTCCTCTAAACAGAGATGCACGTCTTAAAGGTTGTAGTCTGAGCTTAATCTCGTTTGCTTGTAATCTAGTCCTATATGCCGACAAGTTAAATCTCCATTCGGGGTTGTTTTGTTAATTTTATGCGATTTTGGATCTCAATTGTATCAAAAAGGGGTATTTCAGATTAATATCCCATCAATACCGTATCTTCTGGAATAGGTTCATTTCTGTCTTGCAAAACTTCAATGTAGAGAGATATTGCCTCTTCTATGTTAGCTAAAGCTTCTTCACGAGTCTTACCCTGACTAATACAACCGGGTAAACTGGGTACTTCGACAACAAAATACCCATCTTCACCATGAGATAACAGCACGAGTCCTATATCTACATTGTTATTCATAAAATTTCCATCCTGTAAATCCTTAAATCCTAGACATCCTGATTCTGACAAAATAGTTAACTACTTAATGTTTTCCAGTTTTGTTAACCATTTATCGAAATGCTGACACTGTTTACGTATTGTATCCAATCCGATATCCATAGCAATTAAAGAACCATGTAACGGTTTATCATATCCAGGACAACATCGAAGAATACGTTTAGAAGGTGCTGTTATCGGACTATCATTAATATGTTCAGGTGAAGAAAAGGATTCACGTTCACGCTGTAGCTGTTCTACTATGTTTTGATCAAACCATCCTAAAAAAGATTGTGGATTACTATAGAGAAGTCCCTCAAACTCATGCACCAATAAATTAGGAATAAAATTTTGGACTCCAATATCTACACCCATTTGTTGTTCAAGATATTCAGCTTTCTCAAAAATATTAGCTGTAGTGGGAATAGAACTTTTACCGGGAAAATCTTTTGGTAGTCCATACAAATCTAACATCGTAGTTACAAAAGCGGTGCTATCTTCAGAACATTTACGATATAATTCTTTTCTGATTTTTCCATAAGTTACCGCACCTCCTAGAAGTATAGAATTAACATATATGTTTTGTTGCAAAAAATGATTGTAAAGTAATTCTCTGACAAAAGTTTCTTCCGTTTGTCCTTCTACAAAAATATTGACTCGCATCATCTTGAAGGTCTACCTCCAATAATGTTCTTTTTCCACAATTCTCCTAAAGTATAATCTTCTAACCACTCTTGTAAATCATCCTCATCCAATCTACGCAGTAATGATTTACCATCTTTTCTATCTACAATAATCACATCATTTGCTGTAAATTCATTTAATAATTCTACAGATTGAGTAGAAACAATTACTTGTTTTTCTCTAGAAGCAGCACGTATTAAAGATGCTAAAATAGTAATTGCATAAGGATGAAGACCTAACTCTGGTTCATCAACTAAAATAGTTTCTGGTTGTAAAACAGTAGGTTGTAAAAATACCGTTGCTAAACATATAAAACGCAGCGTTCCATCTGAAAGCAAATGAGCTTTAAAAGGAATATCTTGACCTTGTTCAAACCATTCTAACTCTATTAGATCCTGATTGTGTGGAGAAGGACGCAATAAAAAATCACCAAAGAACGGTGCGACAAGTCTGATTGTTTTAACAATTTGTTGATAAGATTGGGAATAGTTATTTTTCAATAAATACAAAAAAGCCGCCAAATTGCGAGCATCTGGACGCAGATAAATATTATCATTAATAGGAGCAGCTTGTTTTACATAGGCACTATCGCTGGTGTCATGAAAATGATAAACTCGCCATTGCTGCATAGTAGATAATATATCTTTATCCTTTTTTGTCCCAGTTCCTTTAAAAGCCTGAGTTTCAAAATTACCACTACCTATTAGTGCTTGTGTTTGCATTATCGAGTTACCACTACTCCTCCAGCCAAAAGATTCTTTAGAAAACATCAGACGGTTATCTTGAGTTGGTTCAAGAGTGGCAAGGTATCTATTATTGCCAAAATATAGTTCAATCTCTAATTGTTCAGTTGTTTTTCGACCAAAATGCAGCATTGTGTCCGGTCCACCTTGACGACTAACAAAAACTTGCAAATGTCCATCAAGTATCTCTTGAACCATGCGAAAAAAGCTGATAAAATTGGATTTTCCTGCGCCATTGCAGCCAATTAGTATATTGAGTTGAGTAAGTTCAAGATTACATTCTGCAATAGATTTAAAGCCCTTCAAAACAATCCTTGATAGTTGTTTTTTATTAATCAACTTTGCCATAGTTTTTTATTCAGGTAAAGCATCTAAATCAGATAACTTAACTTGCCAGCTTGCTTTCTCAATTTTTTCCAAATACTCCTTTATTAAGTTAAATTCTTGATAGCTAAAATTTGGATTATTATAATTCTCTCTTTCATTAACTATTTCTTCTTCTGGATTTGAACCATTTATGATATACAAGTAATAATCAAAAGAGTCAAAACATTTGACTGCTCCGAACCTTACTACATAATCTCCAGCACTAGCTATTCCTCTTAGATTATAAACATTACCCACCTGCTCTATCGTAAATTCACCTTGAAATTGCCAAGTTTTTCTAATTACTCCATTGTAAATTTTCTCCAGTAATTTTTGTATATATTCTAAACGCGTAATTTTTTCCTCGTGCATATTAAAAATCATTTGTTCCGACATATTTTCTCCTTGTTCATTATTTTGCAAAGCTAAAATCCGTTGTTTAGCTAAGTTCAAAATCTCTTGATGATTTATTTCTGATTGTTTTACATCTTGTAATTCTAACCTTTCAACTAAATAACTATAAAGTTCTAAAGATTTTTCATAATTCTCTGGCTGATTCAACAAATCATCACCAGCTTTTAAAGTATCAAAAGCAAATTGATAATTCTCCTGCTGACAATGATGATAAAAAGCATCTATATAATCTGTTAAATCATCTTCCCAATCCCAATTTTCTAGCCAATCACCTTCTATATCATCAAGATAAAGATGAATATAATCAGAACCATAAGTTTGTTTATCTAGCTGCAACTGTTGGGATGCTTCTAGATACTTTTCATCTACCTCGGAAGTTGACTGATTATAAATACTTACATTCTTAGTCATCTTTATTTATTTCTTCTTCTGTGTTCTCAACTGCAAAAGCTTCAATAGCAGTAAAAACTTGTTGTACTGTTTTCGGATGTAGAATCTTACCTGAATGAAAAGGAATCACTACTCTAACATTTTCTCGAAAATAAATTCTGTGACTACCTTTGCTTCTCATTTCTATAAAACCAGCATTTAATAGTAATTTTTCAGATTCTTTGGCAGTTAGTCGCGGCAGTTTAGGCAACTTTCACCTCCAAAGTCATAGTTAATATGTCTTTGTGCTGAAGTGCTTGTTTCTCAAATTCTGATAATGTTTCTATATATAATTCAACAGCTTCTTTGATATTTGCTTGTACTGTTTCTAATGAATCACCTTCAGATTGACATCCAGGAAGTTCAGGACAATAAGCATAATAGCCATGTTCATCTTTTTCAATGACAATACTAACTTTATAGGACATAAGTAACTTCTATTTGATGATTAATGACTGACTATTATATCATAGTTCATTATTTTGCATATCTATAGGAATCCGGTTTGATTCCTGATAGCGTTCACGCAGTGTGCCGTTCGCGGTAGCGTGCCGGAGGCATCAGGCATAGCGTGGCGTTAGCCATATTTTCCTACGTAGGAAGGCAAGAGGCAATCATGCAAGAGGTAAGAGGATTCAAGAATATAAAGGTGTACCGAGTTCCGTTCAAAAATCAAATAGGAGTCCTATAGCACAGGTTGGCGGAAATAAGATAACTATTAAAAGCTCGGAAATTGGTTGATTACAAGGCTTGAAAATGGTTCATTTACTTAAGCTGCACGGTACTAGTTAAAGATATTTATTCTGGGAAATAATTTGTTTTTCTTAATCGAAGTTTTCTTTGTCTGAATGATCATCTTCATTAGATTTTTTCATTCCTTCTTGTAAATTTCTGAGACTTTTTCCCAAGACTCCTCCCAACTCAGGAATTTTCTTCGGTCCAAAAATCAAAATCGCAACTATGGCAATAATCCCTACTTCCGGCCAGCCTAATCCAAACATGATGATTTTCCTCTTGAGTCACTGTAATTATACTAAAAACGGGTGAGATTTAAACTTTTGCCAAATGACAAAGAACCCAGATGTGTAGGGGTAAAGCAAAAGCTTATTGGTGTCAACTTAACGTAAAACATCTATCCCGCAAATCCCGCAAAGAACTCAAGTCGTCTCATTCCCAGTCTCTGACTGGGAATGAATTCTAGAAGGCTCTGCCTTCAATAATATTAGAGGCAGAGCCTCATCAACTGCATTCCTAGTCAGAGACTAGGAACGAGATGTGGTAGGGATTTGAGCTTAAGTTGACACCAATGAAGCTCATGCTTTACCCCTACGTTTAGAATCAAACAGTCAAGCCGTTTTGGGTATAACTATAGAATTTATTCTGCTATAATTGGCATATTTAACCAATAACTTAATTCCCTGGCTAACCATTCCAGTTCTCCTACCGATTTAATCGGAAAATTATTAACACTAAACTCAAATTTTTCTACCCCTGCCCAAATTACCAATTTTGCAGGTACTTGAGTTTTATTCCCGTCTGAGTCTTTAGTAAAATATTGGGGTGCATAAACCAGTTTATTAATACTTTCTCTGGAAACTGAACGACAATTCTGATAGCGCAGCGTGGCGTTATACTCAAAACGGCTAGAAGCTGGACTTTTTTACCATACAAAGAACAAGGCTCAAAGCCTCTCCAATTATAAAAGCTGCTCCTTTTCCCTCCCTTGTAGGGGAGGGTCAGGGAGGGGTGCGGGGAGAGGTTTACCAGAGGGGTTTCATATTTGGTTAAACTATGAACCGTTTGCAGTATAGTCATACTTCTAGCCCTCACAGATAACTTTTTCAGCAGACTCTACTTAATACCAAAATTATCGTCCCTATTTCCAATTGTTAAATTTTAATTGTTAATTGTTAATTGTTAATTGCTTATGCCTTCCCCACTTTGGCCTTACATCACCCCAGGTATTCCCGACGAATTATTTGAGAATTTACCAGGTATTCCTCTGAGTCAGCGAGAATTAAGATTGTTGTTGATTTCCCAATTACGACTACAAGCTGATTCGGTATTGTGGGATATTGGTGCAGGAACAGGTACAATTCCTATAGAGGTAGGTTTATTGTGTCCCCAAGGACGGGTAATTGCTATCGAAAGGGACGAGGATGTTGCTAATCTAATTAGACGCAACTGCGATCGCTTTGAAGTCAAAAATGTCGAAGTCATTGAAGGTAGCGCTCCAGAATGCTTAGACCAAATCAAGTCAGTACCTGATCGCATCTGCATTGAGGGAGGAAAAGCCATACAGGATATTGTCCAAGCTGCATGGCAGTATTTACCAACATCTGGTCGAGTGGTCGCCACTGCTGCTAATCTAGAAAATCTGTATACCATTTCTCAAAGCTTTTCTCAGTTAAGAGTTAGGAATATTGAAGTTGTCCAATCAGCAGTTAATCGCTTAGAAACACGGGGCTATTCTCAAACATTTGTAGCAGCCGATCCCATTTTCATTCTCAGTGGTGAGAAACTAGAGTGAACTACTCCGCCGTAAAACGGACGGAGCTTCCCAATTCATCGGGAATAGCCGCTAGAACTCCATAGTTCTATGGGTCTGACATTCCCTCCAAGGGCAGGAGTCCTGATTCCCAAGACCCAAATCTTTCTCTGGCGACACTTACCTATCAGCTTGGTTTTCGCTTACGGCATTGATGGTCAAGATACACGATATCTTACCAAAAAATCCTGGCGATTCCTCATCCCCTGCTCACAACAGCTTATCGCGGGTCGTGTGGAAGCCACTTGGCTTCAGACAGTGGAGGAAACACGCCACGAGTGGTTTTAACCACCGTGAAAAATGATAAAATTAAACTGTGAGTAGGAATAATCATCTACGTTTTGAAGTGTTTTGTAAGGAGCAACCCCTGATTTACCTCGTACCTGCACTGCAACTCTGGGTAAACAAGTAATGGGAAAACATGGAGCGTACCGAACTGGCTTGTGATGAACTCGGAAAGCATTAATTGAATCCTAAGTAAGCGCAATTGCAATACTTCTCGTGCTAGTAGTTGTTTTGAGCGTCTAGGGGGATATTTGACTATCCCTTTTAAGTTAGATCTTAGAGAATCTGCGTGTCTTCAGACCGCAGAGTGTCAAAATCCCCACATTAGGAGTACATTGAAGCTGGGGACTTCCACAAATTGTTAAATTCCTTCGGTTTTCGGTTTTGGGTTGCATCCAAAATCCAAAATCTAAAATCCCAAATATTACCCTATGCCCTGGTCTCGAATTATTAGTGGAATTGTTGCAATTATCATGGCGCTATCTGCAACCCTATTGGGGGGTTGGTATTTTACGATAGCGATCGCTATTGTCGTATTTTTAGGTCAACAAGAATATTTTAATTTGGTTCGCTCTAGAGGCATAACACCCTCAGTTAAAACTACCATGATTGTTAGTCAAGTTCTACTGGCAATTTGTACTCTGAATGGTAGTTTAGCTGATGCAATTATGCCCATAGCCGGGACGCTTATTTGTTTTTACCTACTTTTTCAACCCAAATTAGCCACCATTGCGGATATTTCCGCGTCTATTATGGGTTTATTTTATGTAGGTTACTTACCAAGTTACTGGGTCAGGTTACGGGGCATTGATCATGCTATTAGCAGTAATTTACCTTTAGGTGGTTATTGGCCATCTAATTGGCAAGATATCGGACAAGGCAATTTGACTGCCTTTCCCACAGGTTTAACTGCGACTATCCTCACGTTCTTATGTATTTGGGCTGCGGATATTGGCGCTTATACTTTTGGTAAATTCTTTGGGAAAACTCGGTTATCAGATATTAGTCCCAAAAAAACCGTAGAAGGTGCAGTTTTTGGCATTAGTGCTAGTGTCGCTGTTGCGATCACAGGAGCTTACTTTCTCAATTTTCCCGACTGGTTAATCACTGGTTTCACATTGGGTCTAATTATTGGTATTGCTAGTTTGTTAGGTGACTTAACAGAATCTTTGCTCAAACGTGATGCTGGTGTCAAGGATTCAGGACAATTGATCCCTGGTCATGGAGGGATTTTAGATCGCACCGATAGCTATATTTTTACTGCTCCTTTAGTGTATTATTTCGTTACATTACTTTTACCTTTATTAGAAAAAACGCTGTAACAGGAACTAAGATAAGATTTAATCTCTACTTGCCCACATCACTCACAATAGCCATATAATTTAAACTAAATTCAGGGAATATTGAATTTTGATTTTTTAATGATTATGGGTTAATATTAATACGTCCATAACAACTTAGTTGTTCTGGTATCAGAGAAATTTTTTCGATATCAACATCTGTTCCCAGATTTATAATATAAGGAGAATTCTTTTCTAACAGCACCTCTTGATCGGTCTTGATCCGAACTTGTGTTAATTGTAGTTCTTGACCATTGAGCAGTTCTAAGCCTAAATAAATATTGAAAAATGCCCCTTCTATCTCAGAGACTGGGATACCATTCAGGATCAATATCTGATTGTCAAGGGTGATTTTTCGCCAAGTAATGTCCTTGGAATTTAGGCTATATTCTGCTAGTAGTGGAAGCAGTACATCATTTAGAGCCGTTAATAATAATGGAGATGACAGAGAATTATTAAGATCCTGTTCAGCGATTATCAGCTTACCAACTACAGGTACTATTGCTGATAATTGTAAAGGCTGTCCTTTCAAAATTGAAGCCACATTCAGTTGGATCTGTTCTGCCTGAAGTTCAATTTGTGTAGCATGAAGACCTTGATACACGGCATTACTAGCAAAAATTGATAATCCAGGAATACAACCAGACAGCAATTGGCGATCGCTTGCTGTAATCTGTACCTCTAAATGAGATACTTGATTCAATTGGCTTCTTAACCAAAGCTTAATCGCTGATGTTAAAACTTTTGTAATAATCCTGACTTTGCTGTTATTTTTATTTGGGGAACTTGGTTCTGTCATTTTTCGACGGTTATATCAATGTAAATATGCTCAAAACTTGAGTATCTTAAACAAACCTTAACTTTAACATGGAAGTTTGTTAACAACAAAATGCAAACATTAGCAGTATAAAAATATTCAGCGAAAAAATCACAATTTAAACATGGAGGCACGGTTACAAAAAATTCTCGCTCAATGGGGTATCGCCTCACGACGTGAAGCTGAAGAAATGATTAGGCAATCACGAGTATGTGTGAATGGGGTAGTAGCACATTTAGGACAAAAAGTCGATCCTCACCAAGATAAAATCTCTATAGATGGTCAACCTGTACTGGGAGAACAGCGTCCATCCAAAATGTATCTATTAGTGCATAAACCAGCAGGAATTGTCTCCACTTGTCATGATCCCCAAGGAAGACCGACGGTTTTGGATCTCCTCCCGTTAGCATTAAGAACCGGATGGGGTATTCACCCGGTTGGCCGTTTGGATGTAGACTCGACAGGAGCATTGATTTTAACCAATGATGGAGAATTGACCTATGGACTTACCCATCCCAGTCATAGTATTTCCAAGACCTACCGTGTTGTAGTTCAAGGACATCCCCCAGCAAAGGTTCTCGAAAAATGGAGTCAGGGTATAGTTCTGGAAGGAAGAATCACAAGACCTGCTCAGGTGCATTTGATTGAAAATTATATTGATCAAAGCTGTTTAGAGATAGTTTTACAAGAAGGAAGAAACCGTCAAATTCGTCGTATAGCCGAACAGTTGGGATATCCAGTCATTAAGCTACATCGCACGGCTATTGGTTCAATTCAGTTAAAAACATCAACAACAGCATCCTTGCCATCTGGTAAATACCGTCATCTTAGTCAGGATGAAATTAGTTTTTTAAATAAGCAGATAATTCGCACACCTATTAAGACAAAGCCGAGTTAAGGAGTAAAAGAAAAACATGAAATGGTTCAGAAAGAAGGGTAAACAGTCAATCAAACCTTCTATCAAGGAACATCAAGCCGAAAAGTTAGGGCAACTTGGCTCTCAACTAGCTTCGCTACGGCAGGAACAGGGTTTAACTCTAGATGAGTTAGTTGTATTCACCAGGATTCCTCGAAGACTTTTACGAGCCATTGAAGAAGGTAATTTAAGCGACTTACCAGAACCGATCTATGTTCAAGGCTTAATTAGACAGTTTGCAGACGCTTTAGGAATTCGGGGTGGGGAATTTGCTAGTCATTTCCCCATTGGTTCTCAATCAGTAAGTATTCAATCCAATTGGAACGTACAAGCTGTTCCTCAATTACGTCCTATTCATCTTTACCTGCTTTATATTGGGCTGATTTTCTGCTCTGTTAACGGGTTATCCCAGTTGTTGAATAATTCCACTTTGCAAGCAAACAATCGCCAAATTCAACCAAAAATTGTAACCCAATTGGCAGGGGAAGAAGCTGCTAATAATACATTTATCAACAAGCAAGGGGATCAATCCGTACAAATTGGTGTCACATTAAAAGCTTCATCTTGGATTAGCGTGGTTACAGATGGTAAAACAGCCTTTGAGGGAGTTTTACCACAAGGTTCTAGCCGCACCTGGAACGCCACCGAGCAACTGACAGTAAAAACTGATAATGCCGGTGGTGTGTTAATGAGTGTGAATCAGCAAGAAGCAAAGGAAATGGGAGAAATCGGCAAAGCTCAAGAAATCAACATCGCTGCCAAACCAAACCTATAGGAGTCAGGAGTCACCGAGTCAGGAGTCAGTA
>NZ_VILC01000180.1:25502-30504 GCF_009712065.1 Aphanizomenon sp. UHCC 0183
AACTCCCCCTACTCCCTGTCACCTGTCACCTGCTTCCCTATAAGCGCGTCCGCAACGGAAAGTGAGAGTTTTTAGGCGATCGCTTAAATCTGGCGTTAATACCCCCGATTGGTAACGCCACTCCCAATTTCCCACCGCTGTACTGGGAAAATTCATCCGGGCTTGAGTCCCTAAACCTAATACATCCTGCAAAGGTATAATTGCTTGATTGGCAATAGAACTCAAAGCTAACCTAATTAAATCCCAGTTTATACCATCTGGACTGATACAACCCAAATACAACAATAGATTTTGCTTTTCGTAATCATTTGCAGCATTAAACCAGCCTACAGTCGTATCATTATCATGAGTACCAGTATAAACTACAGCATTTCGTGTGTAGTTAAAGGGTAAAAAAGGATTACCGGGATCAGAACCAAAGGCAAACTGCAACACTTTCATCCCTGGAAACTCAAACTGATCTCGCAGTGCTTCCACTTCTGGCGTAATAATTCCCAAATCCTCCGCCAAAACAGGTAACTTACCTAAACGCTTTCTAATTGCCTCAAATAAAGCCACTCCAGGTGCTTCAATCCATTTGCCATTCATGGCAGTCGTTTCTCCCTGGGGAACAGCCCAATAAGCCTCAAAACCCCGGAAATGATCAATGCGAATTATATCCACATAATCCAGCATCGCCTCAAAGCGTAATATCCACCATTTGAAATCTTGTTTTTGCAATTCTTCCCAGTTATAAACCGGATTTCCCCATAATTGACCAGTAGCGCTAAAGTAGTCGGGTGGAACTCCCGCCATTAAAGCCACTTCTCCCGTTTCTTCATCTAAGGCAAAAATCTCAGGATTAGCCCACACATCAGCACTATCATGGGCTACATAAATAGGGATATCACCAATAATCTCTATCCCATTGTCATTAGCATAGTTTTTCAGTTCTGACCACTGCCGGAAAAACTCATATTGAACAAACTTGTAATAAAAAATCTCCTCTGCTAATTCTTTTTCCATCTGAGCTAAAGCTGCTGGTTCACGCTTTGCCAATTCTGGTTCCCAATTGTACCAGCTTGCACCATTTTGGATATCTTTAAGAGCCATAAATAGCGCATAATTATTTAACCAATAGCCTTTATCAGCACAAAACTTAGCAAAAGCTTGTTTTTGAGTTGAATTTGCTTTAATTTTAAAATCCTCACAAGCTTTAATGAGCAGATTGACCTTAACAGGGATCACCTCATTAAAATCTACCTTATCTACAGTAAAATCTGGTAAATCAGCCAAATCTTCGGCAATTAACAAACCCTCCTCTAACAACTTCTCTGGACTAATCAAAAAGTAATTTCCAGCCATTGCGGAGTAGCACATATAAGGAGAATTACCGTAACCAGTCGGTCCTAGCGGTAAAACTTGCCAATATTGCTGCTGACTATTTTTGAGAAAATCAATAAACCGATAAGCTTCCAAACCCAAATCCCCAATACCAAACCGACTGGGGAAAGAAGTAGGATGTAGTAAAATACCACTTGATCTAGGAAAAGGCATATTTAACCTGAAATATAGGAAAACGTAATTTTTTATAAATCACGCATCGAATTTATCATGCCATAGCCAGCGTTGACTGTTCTGATTCATGAAGAAATAGAAATAACAGTAAACAATTAATACATAATCCAAAATCTAAAATCCAAAATCTAAAATTTTATGACTTACAGAAATCCTGCACCCACCGTTGATATCATTATTGAATTAATTGATAGACCTCATCGCCCCATTATCCTGATTGAAAGACATAATGAACCATTAGGTTGGGCGTTACCCGGTGGTTTTGTTGATTATGGTGAATCGGTGGAAAAGGCGGCAATTAGGGAAGCAGAGGAAGAAATAGGTTTAAAAGTAGAATTAGTCGAACAGTTATTAGTGTATTCTGATCCTAAGCGCGATCGCCGTCAGCATACGATTAGTATTGTCTTTTTAGCAACTGCTACGGGTGAACCTTTGGCGGGTGATGATGCTAAGAGTTTGGGTATTTTCTCGCCTTGGTGTGTTCCTGGTAATTTGTGTTTTGATCATGACCGGATTTTGCGGGATTATTGGCAATATAGAAATTATGGGATTCGTCCGAGGTTGGGGGTTTGAGATTGGAATGGGTTTCGCGCAAAGTCGCTAAGGAGCAAAGACGCAAATTCAGAGGAAGAAGAAATATGTAGGGGTAAAGCACAATGCTAAACCCAAGCTGTTTAATTTCCTGACTGTCTCAACAGATAGTCTAAAACTCGGTCAATTCGTTCCAATGCTGCATTAGTTGTCAATTGATATTCCTGAAACTGTGATTTCTGTTCTTCATAGTTTCGATCAAGTTTTAACATTAATGCTTCTAATCTTTCAGTTCTTGCCTTTGTTTCTTCTATCTCACTACCTGCTTTGTTAAATAGGCGCTGAGTATGAAAGATAAACTCATCAACTCTGCTTGATAATTGGTCAAGTTGTGTC
This sequence comes from Aphanizomenon sp. UHCC 0183, assembly GCF_009712065.1. Classification (NCBI taxonomy): domain Bacteria; kingdom Bacillati; phylum Cyanobacteriota; class Cyanophyceae; order Nostocales; family Aphanizomenonaceae; genus Aphanizomenon; species Aphanizomenon sp. UHCC 0183. Next base: position 27,987 of record NZ_VILC01000180.1, read on the forward strand.
TGAGTGCGGTCTTGTTTTGTACCTAACTCATCCAACATGATTTGAGTGCGGTCTTGTTTTGTACCTAACTCATCCAACATGATTTGAGTACGGTCTTGTTTTGTACCTAACTCATCAATCCGCCGATTAGCTGATTCAGCATAGGTAGCGGCTGAGATCAGTAGTTGACGAATGGTAGCAAATTCAGTTTCCACGCGGTCAAGTCTTTGTTCTGTAGTCATGTTAGTTCTTTTTGTTTTTGGTGTTTGCGCTTCGCTATGGCATCACTGATAAGTATTTTTACAATTTGGCTCATTGAGCGTTTTTCGTTTTTCGCTGCCGTTGATATTTCTGCATAAAGCTTTAAATCATCCTCATCAGTGAAATATATGTTTAGTCTTTTTCCTTCAGGCATAATGGCAATGCTGGGTATTTCTATGCTTTCATAAGAATACCCGGTAAGTGGGAAACGAGCGCGTCTTTAGACCTGAGAGGGAAACGACACGAGCGGTTTTAACCGCTGTGGATATTAAAATTAAAACCAGATTTTTGATTGGAACCTGGAAACCAACTCCCATTTCTGGGGTAATGTTAGCTAGATGCCTCCGGCACGCTGGCGCGAACGACCAGTTATAAGAGCTTTTTAGACTTGCAACACTGTTTCAGTGACCTTAAAACTGTTTAATTGCAAATGACAGAGCAGGGAACTAGTGAAGCAGCGCGGTCTTGGGGGTTTCCCCCATGAGCGACTGCTGAACCCCGAAGGGGCAACGCATTCCGGGGTGTCGTGACTCAAATAACGGCTACCATGAGAGTAAACTCAGGGTGGTCTGGTCAGTACGGCTTGCTTGATTACTCTTGCAAGCCCAGTCCCTTTAGGGCTGGGTTACTGACAGGTGCGATAATGCCAGATGGAGAAGTTTACAAAACATCTATAGATTTAGCTTAACCGACAGAAGCCCCACGTCTCACTCTTAGGAGCGTGGGATGAATGGCGCGTGAGTTGACGACAGTTCCCTGACTAATGTGCGTAGCACGAAGGAAGGGAACATGGAGGAAACGAACACTTTCTTATTCTTCCGGTGAATTTTGATTTTCAATATATTTTCGTAACGTTGAGATAGTTACCCCACCACAACTAGCTACAAAATAAGACCCATTCCAAAAAACATCTTTCCAATAAATTTCGGCTAAATGTTCCGAAAATTCTTGGCGTAACTTCCTAGAAGAAACTGATTTAAGATTATTTATCAGTTTGCTTAATTCTAAGTCCGGGTGGTATTGAAATAAGCAATGGATATGATCCTCTTCTCCATTGAACTCCACAAGCTTGCAATCCCATTTAACTAATAGCTCTTCTAAAATGACGTGCAGCCGCCGTAACATCTCTCCAGTAAAGGCTTTACGCCTATATTTTGTCGTTAAAACTAGATGTACTTTTAAGTCGCTGACCGACCTTCCCTTTAAGACAAAATCATTTTTCATGAGCCTCTTGCCATATCTCTTGCAATTGGTGTATACTAAAATGGTAACACCAATACAAGAAAAAGGCAATAATCAGGTGCGGACATCCTACCAATACAAAATTAAACCAACAAAAGAGCAAGCAGAAAAGATTGATAAAACACTAGAAATGTTGCGGTATCAATATAATTATTTGCTGGCTCAACGGTTTCATTGGTATGAACAAAACCGTTCTCCTATTGATAAATGTTCCATTTTCGTTTGCTATCTACCAGAACTCAAGGATAAACCAAATTATTACAGTCAAAAAGCATCATTAACTCAACTTAAAAAAGACCGTCCTTGGTACACAACAATTCATTCTCAGGTGCTACAGGAAGTCCCTAAAAAAGTTGAGTTAGCCTTTGACCGATGGTTAAAAGGCGATGTAAATGGTAAGAAATCTGGAAAACCTAGATTTAAAGGTGCGGGGCAATATAAAACTTTCACTTTCCCCCAATTCAAGCAACATCACTTTGTTAATAACAGAATCACGTTATCAAAAATAGGTGATATTAAAGTAATTGTTCATCGTCAAATACCCGATGGGTTTAATATTAAAACTGTGTCTGTCACTAAAAAAGCAGACGGGTATTATGTAACTCTAAGTCTTGACGACAAAACAGTTCCAACGATTAAACCTGATTTTAATGCTAATAATATTGTTGGTATTGATGTAGGTTTAATAGATTTTATCGTCACTTCAGACGATGAAAGAATTGCCGCCCCTAAGTTTTTGCGTAAAGCTGAACGTAAATTACAGTCAGCACAACGTCGTGTTTCTCGTAGGAAGAAAGGATCTAATCGTCGTAAAAAAGCTATTAAAAAACTGGGTATTCAACACAAGAAAGTATCAGATACCCGCAAAGATTTTCATTTTAAAACTGCAAACAATCTACTGAAAAAATATGATGTAGTAGCTGTTGAAAAGTTAAACATCAAGGGACTTGCTAGAACAAGATTGGCAAAAAGTATTAACGATGCCGGTTGGGGACAATTTATTTCAATACTAACAGTCAAAGCCGAAAATGCTGGG
>NZ_VILC01000181.1:0-5082 GCF_009712065.1 Aphanizomenon sp. UHCC 0183
CCAAAATGGAGAGTTTGATCCTGGCTCAGGATGAACGCTGGCGGTATGCTTAACACATGCAAGTCGAACGGTCTTTTCGGAGATAGTGGCGGACGGGTGAGTAACGCGTAAGAATCTACCTTCAGGTTGGGGACAACCACTGGAAACGGTGGCTAATACCCAATGTGCCGAGAGGTGAAAGGCTTGCTGCCTGAAGAAGAGCTTGCGTCTGATTAGCTAGTTGGTGGGGTAAGAGCCTACCAAGGCGACGATCAGTAGCTGGTCTGAGAGGATGATCAGCCACACTGGGACTGAGACACGGCCCAGACTCCTACGGGAGGCAGCAGTGGGGAATTTTCCGCAATGGGCGAAAGCCTGACGGAGCAATACCGCGTGAGGGAGGAAGGCTCTTGGGTTGTAAACCTCTTTTCTCAGGGAAGAACAAAATGACGGTACCTGAGGAATAAGCATCGGCTAACTCCGTGCCAGCAGCCGCGGTAATACGGAGGATGCAAGCGTTATCCGGAATGATTGGGCGTAAAGGGTCCGCAGGTGGCATTGTAAGTCTGCTGTTAAAGAGTTTGGCTCAACCAAATAAAAGCAGTGGAAACTACAAAGCTAGAGTGTGGTCGGGGCAGAGGGAATTCCTGGTGTAGCGGTGAAATGCGTAGATATCAGGAAGAACACCGGTGGCGAAGGCGCTCTGCTAGGCCAAGACTGACACTGAGGGACGAAAGCTAGGGGAGCGAATGGGATTAGATACCCCAGTAGTCCTAGCCGTAAACGATGGATACTAGGCGTAGCTCGTATCGACCCGAGCTGTGCCGTAGCTAACGCGTTAAGTATCCCGCCTGGGGAGTACGCAGGCAACTGTGAAACTCAAAGGAATTGACGGGGGCCCGCACAAGCGGTGGAGTATGTGGTTTAATTCGATGCAACGCGAAGAACCTTACCAAGGCTTGACATGTCACGAATTCCGTTGAAAGATGGAAGTGCCTTCGGGAGCGTGAACACAGGTGGTGCATGGCTGTCGTCAGCTCGTGTCGTGAGATGTTGGGTTAAGTCCCGCAACGAGCGCAACCCTCGTTTTTAGTTGCCAGCATTAAGTTGGGCACTCTAGAGAGACTGCCGGTGACAAACCGGAGGAAGGTGGGGATGACGTCAAGTCAGCATGCCCCTTACGTCTTGGGCTACACACGTACTACAATGCTACGGACAAAGGGCAGCTACACAGCGATGTGATGCGAATCTCATAAACCGTAGCTCAGTTCAGATCGAAGGCTGCAACTCGCCTTCGTGAAGGAGGAATCGCTAGTAATTGCAGGTCAGCATACTGCAGTGAATTCGTTCCCGGGCCTTGTACACACCGCCCGTCACACCATGGAAGTTGGTCACGCCCGAAGTCGTTACCCCAACCGAAAGGAGGGGGATGCCTAAGGTAGGACTGATGACTGGGGTGAAGTCGTAACAAGGTAGCCGTACCGGAAGGTGTGGCTGGATCACCTCCTTTTAGGGAGACCCAAATCAAGTCAAAAGGCAAAAGTCAAAAGTCAAAAATCAAGACCTAGACAAAAAACCTAGACTTCGGTTTATCCCAAGGTCGGTCGCAGACTTGAAGTAAAGCTTTCAAACTATGATTTGGTTCGATAAGGGCTATTAGCTCAGGTGGTTAGAGCGCACCCCTGATAAGGGTGAGGTCCCTGGTTCGAGTCCAGGATGGCCCACCTGGAGGAAGTCAAAAATCAAAAGTCAAAAGTCAAAATTAAATATTTTTGAAGCATGACTAGAAATTTTGAGTTCTTTTTGGGGGTTTAGCTCAGTTGGTAGAGCGCCTGCTTTGCAAGCAGGATGTCAGCGGTTCGAGTCCGCTAACCTCCACATTTGGAAAAAAGACAGCAACTGAAACTATAAAAATAGTTTTTGACTGCTGGGTGAAATTCCAGCCAGAACCTTGAAAACTGCATAAGAGAAAGAGAAAAAGCAGGCAGACACAGACATTGAGATGGATGTGAAAGCAAACAAGAAGACATTGTGGTCAAGCTAATAAGGGCTAATGGTGGATACCTAGGCACACAGAGGCGAAGAAGGACGTGGTTACCGACGAAATGTTCCGGGGAGTTGGAAGCAAACTAAGAGCCGGAAATATCCGAATGGGGCAACCCTATGTACTACCTGTTGAATATATAGACAGGAAAGAGCCAACCCAGCGAACTGAAACATCTTAGTAGCTGGAGGAAGAGAAATCAAACTAGAGATTCCCTAAGTAGTGGTGAGCGAAAGGGGAAGAGCCTAAACCAAGGGATTTATCCTTTGGGGTCGTGGGACAGCAATATCGAATCTAGAGGCTAAACGAAACAGCTAAATACTGTACCAGAGGGGGTGAAAGTCCCGTAGTTGAAAGCCAAAGGATAGTAGCTGAATCCCGAGTAGCATGGAGCACGAGGAATTCCATGTGAATCAGCGAGGACCACCTCGTAAGGCTAAATACTACTGTGTGACCGATAGTGAACAAGTACCGCGAGGGAAAGGTGAAAAGAACCCCGGAAGGGGAGTGAAATAGAACATGAAACCATAAGCTTACAAGCAGTGGGAGTCCGATTTAACGGATGACCGCGTGCCTGTTGAAGAATGAGCCGGCGACTTATAGGCACTGGTAGGTTAAAGCGAGAATGCTGGAGCCAAAGGGAAACCGAGTCTGAAGAGGGCGAAGATCAGTGTTTATAGACCCGAACCCTGGTGATCTAACCATGTCCAGGATGAAGCTTGGGTAACACCAAGTGGAGGTCCGAACCGACCGATGTTGAAAAATCGGCGGATGAGGTGTGGTTAGGGGTGAAATACCAATCGAACCAGGAGCTAGCTGGTTCTCCCCGAAATGTGTTGAGGCGCAGCGGTTGTGATTAAATCTGGGGGGTAAAGCACTGTTTCGGTGCGGGCTGGGAGACCGGTACCAAATCGAGACAAACTCAGAATACCCAGAGAACACACAGCCAGTGAGACAGTGGGGGATAAGCTTCATTGTCAAGAGGGAAACAGCCCAGACCACCAGCTAAGGTCCCCAAATCATCACTAAGTGATAAAGGAGGTGAGATTGCCTAGACAACTAGGAGGTTTGCCTAGAAGCAGCCACCCTTGAAAGAGTGCGTAATAGCTCACTAGTCAAGCGATCTTGCGCCGAAAATGAACGGGGCTAAGTGATGTACCGAAGCTGTGGGATTACTAATAATAATCGGTAGGGGAGCGTTCCGTCGTAGGTAGAAGCAGTAGCGGCGAGCAGCTGTGGACGAAACGGAAGTGAGAATGTCGGCTTGAGTAGCGCAAATGTATGTGAGAATCATACACCCCGAAACCCTAAGGGTTCCAGAGCCAGGTTCGTCCACTCTGGGTTAGTCGGGACCTAAGGCGAGGCCGAACGGCGTAGTCGATGGACAAAGTGTCAATAGTCACTTACTGTTCTGTGGGAGCATAGATAGGGACGCATAAAAGATAGCCATACCCTGATTGGTTTGGGAGGAGTTTACGAACTCCGAGTGGTGAAGGATAGTGCCAAGAAAAGCTGTCTATGTGATGAAGATAGAACACCCGTACCCGAAACCGACACAGGTAGGGAGGTTGAGAATACCAAGGGGCGCGAGATAACTCTCTCTAAGGAACTCGGCAAAATGGCCCCGTAACTTCGGAAGAAGGGGTGCCCACTGTATAAGTGGGTCGCAGTGAAGAGATCCAAGCGACTGTTTACCAAAAACACAGGTCTCCGCCAACTCGAAAGAGGACGTATGGGGGCTGACGCCTGCCCAGTGCCGGAAGGTTAAGGAAGCTGGTCAGCGAAAGTGAAGCTGGCGACCGAAGCCCCGGTGAACGGCGGCCGTAACTATAACGGTCCTAAGGTAGCGAAATTCCTTGTCGGGTAAGTTCCGACCCGCACGAAAGGCGTAACGATTTGGATGGTGTCTCAGAGAGAGACTCGGCGAAATAGGAATGTCTGTGAAGATACGGACTGCCTGCACCTGGACAGAAAGACCCTATGAAGCTTTACTGTAGCCTGGAATTGTGTTCGGGCTTCGCTTGCGCAGGATAGGTGGGAAGCGGTGAGTTATTCCTTTTGGGGAATAAGGAGCTAACGGTGAGATACCACTCTGGCGAAGCTAGAATTCTAACCCACGACCGTAAGCCGGTCGGGGAACAGTTTCAGGTGGGCAGTTTGACTGGGGCGGTCGCCTCCTAAAAGGTAACGGAGGCGCGCAAAGGTTCCCTCAGCACGCTTGGAAACCGTGCGAAGAGTGTAAAGGCAGAAGGGAGCTTGACTGCAAGACCGACAAGTCGAGCAGGTACGAAAGTAGGCCTTAGTGATCCGACGGCGCAGAGTGGAATGGCCGTCGCTCAACGGATAAAAGTTACTCTAGGGATAACAGGCTGATCTCCCCCAAGAGTCCACATCGACGGGGAGGTTTGGCACCTCGATGTCGGCTCATCGCAACCTGGGGCGGAAGTACGTCCCAAGGGTTGGGCTGTTCGCCCATTAAAGCGGTACGTGAGCTGGGTTCAGAACGTCGTGAGACAGTTCGGTCCATATCCGGTGCAGGCGCAAGAGTATTGAGAGGAGTCCTCCTTAGTACGAGAGGACCGGGAGGAACGCACCGCTGGTGTACCAGTTATTGTACCAACAGTAAACGCTGGGTAGCCAAGTGCGGAGAGGATAACCGCTGAAAGCATCTAAGTGGGAAGCCCACCTCAAGATGAGTACTCTCACTACGATAAGTAGGTAAGGTCACGGGCAGAACACCCGTTAATAGGCTCTAAGTGGAAGTACAGTAATGTATGAAGCTGAGGGGTACTAATAGACCGAGGGCTTGACCTCTATTCAATTTGTTATTGTGATTTCTCTTTCTCAAATGCAGTCTTCAGGGTTTTGTCAAGTTAAAACTCAGACTTCAAAACTTAATTTTTGACTTTTGACTTTTGACTTTTGACTTCCGCAAGGCTTTCCTGGTGTCTATGGCGCGGTGGAACCACACTGATCCCTTCCCGAACTCAGAGGTGAAACGCTGCTGCGGCGACGATAGTTTGGGGGTAGCCCCACGTGAAAATAGCTCGATGCCAGGT
>NZ_VILC01000182.1:0-2101 GCF_009712065.1 Aphanizomenon sp. UHCC 0183
CCCACATTCCGCAGATACTAAAGCAAATTTAGGAATTAAAAATTTAGAGAAAGTAAAGCCTGAAAAGATTGCCGAGCAAAGATTTCAGGCTTTTATTTGTTAAAATAGTGTAATCAAATAGAGAGGGGGGAAACCATGAAAGAGTCAAAAAAAGCCATGGAAATCCTAAATATAGACCATTTAGGAATAGTAGCGGGAATAATAGACGAGATGGAATTAGTAGAAGAAGTGAATAAAATAGTTGGAATAAAAACAAAAGAAACCCTCAACCCAGGACAAGTAATAAAAGCAATGATCTTAAATGGATTGGGCTTTTTAAGCGCCCCATTATATCTATTTGAGGAATTTTTTGTAGGAAAACCAACAGAACATTTAATAGGAGAAGGAGTATTACCATCACATTTAAACGATGACAAACTAGGAAGAGAACTAGACAAATATCATCAAATAGGAACAACAAAAATATTTACAGCAGTAGCCATAAAAGCAGCCCATAAATTCCAAGTAGAAATGGATAGTATTCATTTAGATGGGACTTCAATGAGTGTAGAAGGAGAGTACAAAAAAGAAAGCGAAGAAAGAGATGAAACAAAGCAAGAAACAGGAGAGAATAAAATAGAAAGAGAACCAGAGATGAAAGGAATAGAAATAGTTCATGGATACTCAAGAGATAAAAGACCAGACCTCAAACAATTTATCATAGATATGATAGTAACAGGAGATGGAGATATCCCATTATATTTAAAAGTAGACTCAGGAAACGTAGATGATAAAAGTGTATTCGTAGAAAGATTAAAAGAATTTAAAAAACAATGGACATTTGAGGGCATAAGTGTAGCAGATAGTGCCTTATATACAGCAGAAAACTTAGCAGCAATGAGAGAATTGAAATGGATAACAAGAGTACCACTAAGTATCAAGGAAGCAAAAAATAAAATCGTAGATATAAAAGAATCAGAATGGAAAGATAGTCAAATATCAGGCTATAAAATAGCAGCCAAAGAATCAGAATATGCAGACATAAAACAAAGATGGATAATCGTCGAAAGTGAATTAAGAAAAAAATCAAGTATCCAACAGGTAGAAAAACAAGTCAAAAAACAAGAATCAAAAGCAAAAGCCGCACTCAGTCAACTATCCAGGCAAGAATTTGCTTGTCAAGCAGACGCAAAAGTAGCAATAGAAAAGCTATCAAAATCCTGGAAATATCACCAAATAAAAGAAATTGAGTATTTAAAAAAATCTGAATATAAAACAGCAGGTAGACCAAGTAAATTGACCGAACCAAGTCAAATAAAATATCAAGTTAAAAGTCAAATAGAAACGAGAGAAGAAGTAATAGAAACTGAAAAAATTAAAGCAGGGAGATTTATATTAGCAACAAATATCTTAGATAAAAATGAATTGAGTGATGAGCAAGTATTAGAAGAATATAAATCCCAACAATCTAACGAAAGAGGATTTAGATTTTTGAAAGACCCCTTGTTTTTTACATCCAGCGTATTTGTCAAAACTCCTGAAAGAGTAGAAGCAATAGCAATGATTATGGGATTGTGTTTGTTAGTCTATAATCTTGCACAAAGAAAGTTAAGGCAAGAATTAGCTAAATTCGATGACGGGATTAGAAATCAAGTCAATAAAATCACAAATAAACCGACAATGAGGTGGGTATTTCAGATGTTTCAAGCTGTACATTTGGTAGTCATAAATGGACAAAAACAAATGAGCAATTTTACAGAGGAACGTGAAAAGATTGTCAGGTATTTAGGAAAGAGTTGTAGTAAATATTATCTAATTATTTGATGTGGTTTATTTGAACAAAAAGATGTAGATAGTTCAAGGGTAAAATTAGTAAATAGAAATTTTTAGCGAGGATGTAAATATTCTTAGCTGTAATTGTCATGTTTATTTTACCCGAAATTACTAATTCAATATAGAGAGAGAATATATTTTAAAACCTCGTAAAATGAAGTTACTTAATATGTTCTATTTTTTGGCAAATAAAGTTAAACTCAACCAGAAAATTAGGTAGATAAAATTTTCCTGGCTGAAATTTTTCAAAAATCCCAATAATCTAGGTCACATCTGCGGAATGTGGGTT